>CASETG010000067.1 GCA_949290765.1 Oxalobacter formigenes
TTTGGCAAGCCGCATCAGCGACAGATGACCGTCGTGGAGATTGCCCATGGTGGGCACAAAGGCGGTACGCAATTGCCCGCGCAGCTGGTTGCGGAGCTCTTCGATGGTGGTAACTACTTTCATGATGTGCCGGCAGTCCGGGAAAAGATAATGGTTAAAAAAACGAAAAAGGTCGAAAGCCGTATTCTGTGCTCAATTATTGTTTCGGGTCAACCTTATATAAATCGGTGCGCCTGACTCGACTTGTGTGATTTCGATCAGGGTTTCCTTGGCAAGTTCCAGTAGTGCGAGAAAATGGACGACGACCATGGCCACGCCCGCCGTCGCATCGAACAGGTCGTAGAACTCGATGAAGCGTACATCGCGCAGCTGGCGCAGGATGGCGGCCATGTGTTCCCTGACGGAAAGTTCCTGTTTGCCGACGGTATGGCTGGCAGAGAGTTTGGCTCGGCGGATGATTTCGGCAAATGCCTGTTGCAGTTCCTGCGGCAGGACAGCAGGCCATTTTTTTTCGGTGGTTTTCGGGATGGCGGCCTGCGGCAGGAAAAAGTCGCTGCCGCATTTGGGCAATTCGTCGAGCGTGCCGGCAGCCAGTTTCATGCGTTCGTATTCGAGCAGGCGCCGCACCAGTTCAGCACGCGGGTCTTCCGGTTCGCTGTCGGTTTCCGTTTTCACCTTCGGCAGCAACAGGCGCGACTTGATTTCGACCAGCATGGCGGCCATGAGCAGGTATTCGGCCGCCAGTTCCAGTTTCCGTTCGCGGATGCGCTCTACATAGTGCAGGTATTGCAAGGTGAGCTGTGCCATCGGGATATCCAGAATATTGAAATTCTGTCGCCGTATCAGATAGAGCAGCAAGTCGAGCGGACCTTCAAAGGCTTCCAGAAAGATTTCCAGCGCTTCGGGTGGTATGTAGAGGTCGTCCGGGATTTCGGTGACGGTTTCGCCGTACAGGCGGGCGACGGGGTCAGGCACACCTTTCGTTTCGGCGGGCGGTGTGGGGATTTCTGCCGGTGACGTGGATGTCTGGCTGGATTCGGACATGGCGGTTATTTGTCTTGCCGTGCGGTTTCGGAATGGCGTTTGTCCAGTCTGAAAACGAGGGTGTCCGCAGGGCGTTTGCGCAGCACGGTCTGTTGCGGTGTGTCGTCGGCGTCTGTTTGTCGCGGCCGGTTTTCACGCTCGCGCGCCAGCAGGCGGTCCAGCTCGGAGATGTAGCGGTGCTCCAGTCTGAATTGAATCATGGCGTTATCCTCATTTGCATGTGTGACGGTTGCAAGTCGTTGTTTTTATGTATGACGGCGAAGATTACAGGTTCAGTATCCTGCGCATCGTGATAGGCGATATATCCATCGAATCCCGCGCCGGAAATTCGATTTCGGGAGCGAGCTCGAAACCGTAGGCTTCGTAAAGGCTGGTCAACGGTTCCAGATAATGATGGAGAAAAAGCCGGAGTTCATCGATTTCACACAGTTGGGCATGGTGGATGACGGCCTCGATCAGGTGTTGTGAGAGGTTTTGTCCGCAAAAGGCGGGGATGATGCCGAGCCGCCGGATTTTCCAGATGTGTTCATCTTCATCCAGCGGCGCCCAGCGCAGCGAACCGGCAGGGATTCCGTCTGCCAGCAGGATGAAAGCGCCGCCGGCATGCAGGTCTTCATTGACCTTTTGCCAGGTGTCGTGATGACCGCCCGAGAAGGGCGGACATTTGTCCGCCCATGCCTGGCGGGTCAGTTCCGCGATAAGCGGCGCGTCTTCGAGCGATGCTTCACGGACGACGATTTTCATGGCGATGCCCTAGCGCAAGCGCATGCCCGGTTTTGCACCCGGCCATGGCTGGAGGATGTAGATGCCGTTATCGTCTTTGCCGGAAGCGGCCATGACCATGCCTTCGGAGACGCCGAATTTCATCTTGCGTGGCGCCAGATTGGCGACGATGACGGTCAGTTTGCCTTTGAGGTCTTCAGGATTGTAGGCTGAGCGGATACCGGCGAAGATGTTGCGCAGGCGGCCTTCTCCGGCATCGACGGTCAGTCTGAGGAGACGGTCGGCACCTTCGACCAGACTGCAATCGACGATTTTCGCGATACGCATATCGACTTTGGCGAAGTCGTCGATGGTGATCTGGTCAGCCAGCGGTTCGATGGCAGGTGAGCTTGCCGTGTCTTTTTCCGGTGCGGGAGCCTGTGCCGGTGCATCGAACAGTGCATCCAGCATTTTCTGTTCGACGCGTTGCATGAGGTGTTCGTACGGACGGATGGCGTGGCCGTCTGCCAGCGGTCGCGATACGTCTGCCCACTGCAACGGTGCGATGTCCAGAAAAGCCTCGACTTTTGCCGTGATGGCGGGCAGGACGGGCTTGAGGTAGATCGTCAGGATGCGGAAGGCTTCCAGCAGGCGGGTGCAGACCTGATGCAGTTCGGCGCTTTTTTCCGGGTCTTTCGCCAGTACCCAGGGCTTGTGTTCATCGACGTAGGCATTGACTTCGTCGGCCAGATGCATGATCTGGCGGAGTGCGCGGCCGTATTCCCGTTTTTCGTACAGGTCGGCGATTTCGGCCGAGGCAGCGCGCAGGGTGTCGAGTACCGGTGCCGGTGTGCTTGTCCAGCCCTGAGCCAGTTTGCCGCCGAAACGTTTGGTGATGAAACCGGCGGCACGGCTGGCGATGTTGACGTATTTGCCGATCAGGTCGGAATTGACGCGTGCGATGAAGTCGTCGCCGGTGAAGTCGATGTCTTCGACACGGTCGGAGAGTTTCGCGGCGAGATAGTAGCGCAGCCATTCCGGATTCATGCCGATGTCGAGATAGCGCAGCGGGGAAATGCCGGTACCTCGGGATTTGGACATCTTTTCACCGCCGACGGTGATGAAGCCGTGGACGAAAACATTGTTCGGCACGCGCATGTCGGCGAAATGCAGCATGGCAGGCCAGAACAGGGTATGGAAGTAAATGATGTCCTTGCCGATGAAATGGTACTGTTCCGTGTCCGGGTCGGCCATGAAAGCATCGTAGTCGATTCCTTTTTTGGAAAAGTAGTTTTTCAGCGAGGCCAGATAGCCGACAGGCGCGTCGAGCCAGACATAGAAATATTTGCCGGGTGCGTCCGGTATTTCGATGCCGAAATAGGGGGCGTCGCGGCTGATGTCCCAGTCGGTCAGTGCATTGTCGTCGCCGTCTTTGCCTTCAAGCCATTCACGTGCCTTGTTGGCGACTTCCGTTTGCAGCCGAGGATGACCGTCCACCTGGCCGAGCGTCCATTCCTTGAGGAAGGCGGTGCATTGCGGGTCGGAAAGTCTGAAAAAGAAGTGTTCGGACTGTTTCATGACGGGCGTTGCGCCGGTAAGGACGGAATAGGGATTTTTCAGTTCCGTCGGGGTATAGACGCTGCTGCATGCTTCGCAGGTGTCGCCGTACTGGTCTTTGGCGCCGCATTTGGGGCATTCGCCCTTGATGTAGCGGTCCGGCAGGAACATTTGCTTGACCGGGTCGAAGAATTGTTCGATCGTGCGGGAGGCGATCAGACCCCTGGCCTTGAGACGGCGGTAGATTTCGCAGGAAAGCTCATGGTTTTCCGGGCCGTCGGTCGAGTGCCAGTTGTCGAAACTGATCAGAAAGCCGTTTAACGGAGCGGCGCGTCCGGCGGCGATTTCCGCCACGAATTCGCGGGGAGTCTTGCCGGCTTTTTCGGCTGCGATCATGATGGGTGCGCCGTGCACGTCGTCGGCGCCGACGAAATGGACTTCGCGCGGTTTTCCTTCATCTTCCTGCATTCGCTGGAAACGGACCCAGATGTCGGCCTGGATGTATTCCATGATGTGACCGATGTGAAACGGTGCGTTGGCGTATGGCAGTGCAGTGGTGACAAACAGCTTTCGTGACATGATGAATAATGGAAATAGACGATAAAACACCATTTTACCAGCCCTGTGAGGCGATACGCGCATCTTTTGTGCATTTGCGTTAGACTTCACTTTCCATTGAAAGGAGAAAACATGTCCATTACGACGGAAACGGTCTGCAATGCGCTGTCGGCGGTTGTGGATGAGTATCTGAAAACCGATTATGTCAGCGCAAAATGGGTTCGTGATATCGAAGTCACGGGAAACGATGTCTCGCTGGTCATCGAACTGGGGTATCCCGCCGCGAGCATGCATGCATTCATCCGCAACCGTGTGACGGCGGCTTTGCAGCAGATTCCCGGAATCGGCCGGATAACGGTCGAGGTCACGACGAAAATCATCACACATGCCGTCCAGCATGGCGCAAAGCCTTTGCCGGGCGTGAAAAACATCATTGCCGTTTCTTCAGGCAAGGGTGGGGTCGGCAAATCGACGGTAACGGCCAATATAGCGCTGGCGCTGGCGGCGCAGGGAGCGCGTGTCGGCGTTCTGGACGCCGATATTTACGGGCCGTCCCAGCCGACGATCATGGGGATTTCCGAAAAACCGACGTCTTCCGGCGGCGAACGTTTCGATCCGGTTCGCCAGTATGGCCTGCAGCTGATGTCGATCGGCTTCATGATGGATTCGGTTCAGCCGCTGGCATGGCGCGCGCCGATGATGACGCAGGCACTGATGCAACTCTTGCAGCAGACACGGTGGGACGACCTCGATTATTTGCTGATCGATATGCCGCCCGGAACGGGGGATATCCAGATGACCTTGTCCCAGAAAGCGCCGCTCACAGGTGCCGTTGTCGTGACGACGCCGCAGGATGTCGCGGTGCTCGATGCCCGCAAGGGATTGATGATGTTCCAGAAAATGGGAGTGGATATCCTGGGTATCGTCGAGAATATGGGGGCGTATGTCTGTTCGCATTGCGGCCAGATCGAGCATATTTTCGGCAAGGACGGCGGCAAGGTGATGAGCGAGATGTATGGCGTGGATTCTCTGGGCAGCATACCGCTCAATATCGCGGTGCGCGAACAGACCGATGCGGGACGGCCGATCGTGCTGGCCGAACCTGACGGGCTGATCGGACGGGTGTTCCGGGATATCGCGTGCGAACTGGCGGTACGGGTGGCGAAAAAGCCGAAAGACATGACCGGAATGTTCCCTCCGGTGAAAGTCGTGCCGTGATGCAGGGGGCGGTTATACGTCGGCAAGCCGGAATACGTCGCTGACGGAGTGTATCTTGCCGGTTTCTGTCGCGTCGTAACCGCCCAGCTGGTTGATTTCCTGAATGAAATCGCTGCTGCGCATGATGGAGAGCATTTGGCGGATGGTGTTGCTTTCCAGCGTGTCGCGCGCGATGGCGAAGAAATAGCGTTCCTCGACCAGCGGAACGAAATCCAGCCCGAAGCGGTGTGCCGCCGTTTCGACACCGAACCCGACATCGGCCATATTGCTGGCGATATAGGCCGCCACGGCTGCATGGGTGAATTCCGTCGTTTCGAATCCGTTGATTTGCGAGGAATCGATCCTGTTTTTGGCAAGCAGCGTTTCAAGTACCTGCCGGGTTCCGGACCCGATCTGGCGGTTGACGAAACGGATATCGTTGCGTGTCAAGTCCTTGAAGGACAGGATGCGTTTCGGGTTGCCCTTGGCGATCAGAAGTCCCTGCTTGAGGTTCGCCAGATGGATGAGGCAATGGTCTTCACGCGAGAGGAAACGCAGGTACAGTTGCAGGACGCTGTCTTCATAGACGTTGACCGGCAGGTGGAAGCCTGCGATTTCGCAGTCGCCCTGCGCCAGCGTGGCAAGCGCTTCCATGCTGTTCTGGTAGCGCAGCTTGATGGGCAGCTCAAGGCGGTTGATATGCTCCATCAGGGTGGAAATCGCGAATCCGTGGCTCGCACACAACCGGATGGTACGGTTGTTGCCCAACACGCTTTTCGCCAGTTCGGTTTCCAGCTCGGATGAAAGGGTTTCCAGAGTAGGCGACAGGCGTGCGGCGATACGTTTTTCCGCCCAGAGCAATGTGGTGGCGAAGCGTGTCAGTGTTGTTCCGCGCCCGCGGTGTTTTTCAAGCAACGGCGTTCCGAATACGGATTCAGCCTCGCGCAAAAGCCCCCAGGCATGGCGATAGGACAACCCCAGCCCCTTGGCTGCCTGCAAAATGGCACCTTCGGTCTGTATCGAGTCAAGCAGACGCAACAACATCGCCGTATCGATAGACGGCTTCTTACCGTAGGCGATCCGCCAGTGTGGCTCTATGGAAACTTTGTACATATAGTGAAAATTATACACATTTTGTATTGTATTTCATACTGCTTCGAATTTATATATGCAAAAAATAGCTTATAGCCTGTTAAATTAAGCGATGGTATTATCTGCCTGTTATTTTTCTCGAAGATATTTTTCAATTTTTTTAGTAGGGTGTAAGGAGAGAATGGTATGTCATTTTTGAAGCTCGGTAAGGAATATACTGTTGCTGGCGAGGGGTTCAATCGCTGGCTGGTACCTACTTCCGCATTGATGATTCACCTATGCGTCGGTATGGGTTACGGTATGTCCGTGTTCTGGTTGCCAATGTCAAAGTTGGTCGGCGTTTCCAAAGGCCTTGGCAAAGCTCTGGCATGTCCTGCGGACATGAGTATTTTCGCTCAATTGTTTACCACTGAATGCGACTGGAAAGTCGTGATGTGCGCGGTCATTTTCAGTATTCTGTTCTTCATGCTCGGTACGACGACCGCTATTCTCGGTAACTGGCTGGAACATGTCGGCCCTCGCAAATGCGGTCTGGCTTCCTGCTGCTGCTTCTGTTTCTTTTTCTTCATGCTGGCTGTTTCCACTTATTTCCACCAATTGTGGCTGGCATGGCTGTCCGCCGTCATCGGCGGTATCGGTCTGGGGTTGGGCTACATCACGCCGGTTTCGACACTGATCAAATGGTTTCCGGATCGTGTCGGTATGGCAACCGGTATGGCTGTCGGCGGTTTCGGCGGTGGCGCCATGGTCGGCGGCCCGCTGGCACAGAAACTGATCGCTTTTTTCGCTACCCCGACTTCCGTCGGCCTGTGGCAGGCTTTCTTCGTCATGGCATGCTGCTACACCGTCATGATGCTGCTGGGTTGCTTCACCATCAAGGTCGCTCCGTCCGGATACAAACCGGCCGGCTGGGTACCGAAGAACACCGGCAATATGGTCGATGACGGTCACGGTGGCCTGATCGAAGCTTCTTCCTTCAACGTTTCCACCAGCAAGGCTGTCAGAACGCCGCAGTTCTGGTTCTGCTGGTTCATGTTGTTCCTGAACATCGCTGCGGGTATCGGCGTTCTGGCTATGGCATCCCCGCTGCTTCAGGAAGTGTTCGCCGGTAACCTGATCGGTATGCCGGGTGTTCCGTTCGACCAGTTGACCGATGCACAAAAAGGTCAGGTGGCCATGATCGCAGCAGGTTTCACCGGTCTGCTCTCTCTCTTTAACATCGGTGGCCGTGTTTTCTGGGCATCCGCATCCGACAAGCTGGGCCGCAAGACGGTGTACTTCATCTATTCCATCGTCGGCGCCGTTCTGTACGCATCGATCCCGACTCTGGCTTCGTCCCTGAATCTGGTTCTGTTCCTGTGTGCAGTCTGCGTCTGTATCTCCTTCTATGGCGGCGGTTTTGCGACGATTCCTGCCTATCTGGCCGACCTGTTCGGTACGCAGTTCGTCGGCGCTATTCACGGTCGTTTGCTGACGGCATGGTCCACTGCCGGTCTGCTGTCTCCGTTGCTGATCAACATCATCCGTGACGTTCAGCTGAACGCAGGTGTTGCCAAGGCACAGGCATACTCCGTCACGCTGTACATCATGGCTTGCTTCCTGGTCATTGAATTCTTCTTCGCCATCATGATCCGTCCGGTCAGCAGCAAGTACTATATGACCGAAGAAGAAGTCAAGGCTGCCAAGGCAGAGCTGGAAGAAAAGGTTTTGGCAGCACAGGCATCCGGTGTCGTTCCACCTGCAAAACCGACTTCCGCCGGTACGCTGATTATCTGCTGGCTGATCGTGGGTATTCCGCTGGTCTGGGGCGTTTATCAGGTGGCTCTGCAAACAGCCAAGATGTTTGCTTGATAGTCCGGTGACAGTCTTAGCACCCGGACTGTCCATCGAATCCATGTCCGCATGTGCGCAAGCCATGCGGACATTTTTTATCGTGTATCGCGTGTGACGTGTTTGCGGGTTTGTCTGCTCTGCCTGGTTTTCGGGGACGACGGGTAAGGCGTGAGGGTGAAACCTGTCGCCGGCGGTGACGCCGTTTTTTCACTATATATATGTATGTGTTCTGACGATGCCAAATGGCGTATCGGTGTTTCCGTCGTGTTGATAGTGCGGGCGGAATTGCGCTATGCAGGTGACGACGCGGTAAAATAGAAGTTTCGTTTATTCTTTCCGATTTCATCATGACTGTAAGAACTCGTTTTGCGCCGAGCCCGACCGGTTTTCTGCATCTGGGCGGCGCACGTACGGCATTGTATTCCTGGGCGTATGCCCGTCATCATGGCGGCCAGTTCATCCTGCGAATCGAGGATACCGATCTGGAGCGTTCCACACCTGAAGCCGTCCAGGCTATTCTGGATGGTATGAAGTGGCTGAATCTGACGCATGACGAAGGTCCTTTTTACCAGATGAAAAGGATGGACCGCTATCGTGAAGTCATCGCGCAGATGCTTCAGGACGGGACTGCCTATTATTGTTATTGCACGCCGGAAGAGCTCAATGCGATGCGTGAACGCCAGAAAGCCGCCGGTGAAAGCCCGCGTTATGACGGTACGTGGCGTCCGGAACCCGGCAAGACCTTGCCGCCTGTTCCGGAAGGCGTCAATCCGGTGGTGCGTTTCAGAAATCCGCTGGAAGGCGAGGTGACCTGGAACGACAGGGTCAAGGGGCAAATCACGATTTCCAACAGCCAGCTCGACGATTTGATTATCGCGCGCTCGGATGGTACACCGACATACAATTTCTGTGTGGTGGTCGATGACTGGGATATGGGGATCACGCATGTGATTCGCGGTGACGACCATGTCAACAATACGCCGCGCCAGATCAATATTCTGAAAGCGCTCAACGCGCCTGTACCTGAATATGCCCATTTGCCGATGATTCTGGGTGACGACGGTGAAAAATTGTCCAAACGGCATGGCGCCGTATCGGTGATGGAATATCCGGCCGCCGGTTATCTGCCGGAAGCGATGCTCAATTATCTGGCGCGGTTGGGCTGGAGCCATGGGGACGATGAAATCTTTTCGATGGAACAGTTCTGCGAATGGTTCGATTTCGATCATCTGTCTTCTTCGGCGGCGCAGTTCAATACGGAAAAACTGAACTGGCTGAACAATCATTATATTCGTGAGGCTGACAATGCCAGACTGGAAGCGCTGGTTCGTCCACAGCTGGAAAAGATGGGCGTCAGGCTCGAAAACGGCCCGGCCTTGCAGGATGTGATTGCGCTGATGAAGGACCGGGTCAATACGGTCAACGAACTGGCGAATGCCTCGTTGATGTTTTACCGTGAACCGGATCCCGATCCGGAATTGCTCAAACAGCATCTGACGGATGCCGCTCGTGCTGCATTGAAAGCGTATGCCGCCGAAGTCGAAACAATCGAATGGAAGCGCGAAGCCTTGTCCGCCATGATGAAAGGGCTGCTGAAACAGAACAAGATGAAAATGCCGCAGGTGGCGATGCCGTTGCGTCTGTTACTGACGGGGCAGTTGCATACGCCGTCGATCGATGCCGTGGTTTGTCTGTTCGGACGCGAAACGGTTTTGTCCCGTCTGAAGGGATTGTAAGGGCGGCATGGAAAAATCCGGCCGGATGGCTTACAATTCCGGTCGGAGCATGCGTGCAACCGGCTGTTTTGGTCGCTGTATGTCACCGAAACGACCGATTTTTGTATGATATTTACAATTTTGGAAATGAAAATTGTAAAATCTGAAAAAGTTCTGCTATAATTTTATTTCTGTTTCGGGGGTATAGCTCAGCTGGGAGAGCGCTTGCATGGCATGCAAGAGGTCAGCGGTTCGATCCCGCTTACCTCCACCAGATGTGTCTCCATCGTCTAGAGGCCTAGGACACC
>CASETG010000068.1 GCA_949290765.1 Oxalobacter formigenes
ACGAAAAAGCGGCGGTAATGCAAATTGGGCATAAAGCGCCGTCTGGACTTGTTATTGGCATGAGAAACCGTATTACCGGACATGGGTTTTTTACCTGTGACCTGGCAAACGCGAGCCATAAGAACCTCCGAAATAAAAAAAGCGAAGGCTGCATTCTATATGAAGTGAAATCAAAAGACAAGAAAAAACAGTGACTTGTTGAAAACAAGTGTGTCCTGATATTTTGATTTGCGTCACAATTTGGTGTGATGCTTCTGCATTTCGCGGATGCGGTTATCAAGGCCCGTTGCATGACGGGCGTTATCTCATCTGTTTGTTGTGGCGGGAATAGCGTATTTCGGGGTGGTTGCGGTCTTTTTTGCCGGTTTTGAATATAATAGAGGGCAGTTTCCGTTTTATGGGAAAATAGAAGTTTTTTGAAGAACACGGGTGATCGTATGGCAGAGGCGATGATTGTTATTACGGACTGTAATCATGTCAATACCGATGCGGAAAAGGCGGTTTTCGAGGCAGCCGGTATTCCTTACAAGGTCTTTCAATGCAGGACGGAAGATGATCTGATCGCGAATTGCCGTGGTGCGGTCGCCGTATGCAACCAGCGCGCCCCTTTTACGGAAAAAGTGTTTGCCGCACTGCCGGAACTGAAGATGGTGGTCCGTTATGGCGATGGTGTCGACAATGTCGATCTGGAGGCCGCAACGCGTCATGGTGTGCAGGTATGCAATATTCCGGACTACGGTACGTCCGAGGTCGCCAATCATGCGCTCGCATTGATGCTGGCGATTACGCGCAAGATTTGTCAGGCAAACGATCAGGTCAGGGCAGGGCGCTGGAATTATGGTGAGATGGTGCCGATCCAGCATCTGGCGAACCTGACCGTCGGTATCATTGGGCTGGGACGTATCGGTCTGGCATTCGCCAGGCGTGTCCATGCGCTGGGTTGCCGGGTCATCGGTTTTGATATTTTCACCGATCATGTCAAGGGTGATCCGGAATGTTCGTTCATCGAACTGACTTCTGAAGACGACGTGATCGCACGTGCCGATGTGCTGTCCTTGCATTGCAGCCTGAATGCGCAGGATGCACGCATGATGAATGCGGAAAGCTTTGCGAAGATGAAGCGTGGTGCCATGTTCGTCAATGTGACACGTGGTGGTCTGGTCGAGGAAGCCGCATTGGCCGAAGCGCTGAAATCCGGTCATCTGGCCGGTGCTGGCATCGATGTGACCAGCAGCGAGCCGCTGCCGATGGACAGTCCATTGCGTTCCGTTCCCAATATCGTCATCACGCCGCATATGGCATGGTACTCGGTTCAGGCCGAAAACAATCTCAAGACACGCTGCGCGGAGGAGGCCGTCCGCGGTTTCAGGGGGGAAAAACCCCGTTGTCCGGTCAACAGGCTATAAAGGTGCGGAAGCGCTATCCGTATGTAAATGCCATATCGGTCGACAACAGGTAATGTACATGCGGCAGGTTTTGTGGAAAAGCGGTAACGGCTGCGGCAAGGAGATGGCACGCATGAAAGTCGGCGGTTTTACTGTTTTTTATGAAGTGATATCCTGTTTTTTATTGTGCAAAATACCGAAATTGTGGTAGGCAATCTGCTTGAAAAATCTGTATAATCCTGTTTTGGACACATAGGAATTACCATGCGACTACTCAAAAAGGCACTCACGTTCGATGACGTGCTTCTCGTTCCGGCTTATTCTGCCGTTCTTCCCAAAGATACCGTTTTGAGAACCCGTCTGACGAGAAAAATCTCGTTGAATATTCCGCTGCTTTCCGCTGCGATGGATACGGTGACGGAATCGTCACTGGCTATTGCCATGGCAAGACAGGGTGGTATCGGTATCATCCACAAAAACATGACCGCGCTTGAACAGGCTCGCGAAGTGGCTCGCGTCAAACGGTTCGAGGCTGGCGTCGTGACCGATCCGATCACCATTCCGCCATCCATGAAAATCCGTGACGTGATCGCACTGTCCAAACAGCACGGCATCAGCGGCTTCCCTGTCGTGGAAGGCCGTACCGTCGTCGGTATCATCACCAACCGCGACCTGCGTTTCGAGCAGGAACTCGATGCACCCGTACGCGACAAGATGACCCCGCGTGAAAAACTGGTTTACGTCAAGGAAGGTGCATCGCTCGACGAAGCCAAACGCCTGATGAACCGCAGCCGTCTGGAACGGGTGCTGGTCGTCAATGACGACTTCGAATTGCGTGGCCTGATCACCGTAAAGGACATCCAGAAAACGAACGACTATCCGCTGGCTTCCAAGGACGGGTACGGCAAACTGCTGGCCGGTGCCGCCGTCGGTGTCGGTCCGGACAATGACGAACGTATCGAACTGCTGGCCAAGGCAGGCGTGGACGTTCTCGTCGTCGATACGGCGCATGGTCATTCGCAGGGCGTGCTCGACCGTGTCAAATGGGTCAAGACGCATTATCCCGATATCGAAGTCATCGGCGGCAATATC
>CASETG010000069.1 GCA_949290765.1 Oxalobacter formigenes
CGTCATCTCGCGCAACAGATATATGACCAGTTGCATTAGAATAACGCCTTGTATTTTTTGATGTTCTTTGTGATATGAAAGTACAGACCATTAGTGGAACCTGCAAAAATCAAGCTATGCCGTTCAATTTGCCTATTTTCCTGACCTGGCTTAGGGTTGCGCTCGTCCCTTTACTGGTGGGGATTTTTTATTTGCCGGAACACTGGATGTCACTGTATGCACAAAGTCTTACCGCAGCGATCATATTCATCGTGGCGGCGATTACGGACTGGATCGATGGCTATCTGGCAAGAAAATGGAGCCAGACTTCGGCCTTCGGCGCCTTTCTGGATCCTGTTGCCGACAAGCTGATTGTGGCCGGTTCGCTGCTTGTCCTGGTACAGCTGGGCCGCGTCAGCGCGATTTTGGGCTTTATCATCATCGGACGGGAAATCGCCATTTCGGCGTTGCGTGAATGGATGGCGAAAATCGGGGAATCGAAATCCGTTGCCGTCAGTTCGCTGGGCAAGGTCAAGACTATTGCGCAAATGATCGCCATTCCGATGCTCTTGTTTTACAACAAGCTGTTCTATTTTATCGATACGGCGTTTATCGGCACGTACTTGCTGGTGATCGCAGCCATTCTCACGGTTGTCTCGATGTTGTATTATTTGCGCAAGGCATTGCCTCTGATGAAGTAAATTTTCAACGGGGGTGTTGACAGAATCGTATGAAGTGCTAGAATACATATCTCTAACGCGGGAGTAGCTCAGTTGGTAGAGCGCAACCTTGCCAAGGTTGAGGTCGAGAGTTCGAGACTCTTCTCCCGCTCCAAATCTTCATTGCATTCTGGAGAATTGGAACCGGTTGGACGGAAGGGTCGTTTGTTCCGTTCGATGGTCAGATGAACGTAATGCGGGAGTAGCTCAGTTGGTAGAGCGCAACCTTGCCAAGGTTGAGGTCGAGAGTTCGAGACTCTTCTCCCGCTCCATTCGTTTTCGGTCGCGTCCGGTTCTGCGTTTTTTCGGTGTTGCAGCCCGATGGCAGGATAGCAAAGTGGTTATGCAGCGGCCTGCAAAGCCGTAGACGTCGGTTCGATTCCGTCTCCTGCCTCCATTCCTTTTTCCATTTCCATTTCCATTTCGTTTTCATGTCGTCTCGGTCATGAGGGTGTGATTTGACTCTTGCCGGAACGTGTTCGATCCCTGCATTGAAAGTATGCCGATGTGTGCCGGTAAGGTATATCGCGGTTTACCGGCGACAGGCGCGGCGCTATGCTGATGTGAAGCTGCCGAAGCGGCGGAAGGTGGGGAAGAAAGGTTTTTCTGATGATTGGTTTTATTTTTGTTTCGGATAAATTTTTTTACTCAAAGTGAAAAAATGGTTGACAGGAGTAACGAATTTTGGTTTAATGGAGGCCATGGATAAGGGTCACTTGGTTTGGCCGCAAGCAAGTTCCTTTCCTGAGCTGATGAAGCTGATACGTGCAGTACCAACTTTACCAACTTTGCGAGGAGAGAAATTATGGAAACCTTTGGAGTCGTATTCTGCGGTGCTTTGATGATCTTGGGCGCAATCGGCGCGGTTGTTCAGAGAGCACGCGGCAACTGGTAAAACGCATTGCCAAACCTGAATTTCAATGCCAGATCGATTCGATCTGGCATTTGTCTTTTGCGCCATGAAATGGTGTCGCGCTGAAATGATGTATGAGAGAAGTGCGGGATAGCGGACGGAACATTCAGCCCGCTTTTTCGTTGGAGGCTTCGCTGAGAAGGAAAAGGGTGTTTTTGGCGAGTTCGGCTTCCAGTTCCTTGCTGATGTTGCCGAATTCGTCTTGTGACGATCCCAGAAAGAGCAGAATGCCCATGGGAACGTTCAGTGCATGGCAAATTCGTTGCAGGGTGGAAAGGGTGATGTCACGCTGGTTGTGTTCGATGAGTGAAAGATAGGAAACCGAACATTCGGACAGCTCGGCAAGTTTGGTTTGCGAAAGGCCTCTTCGTATGCGGCAAGTCTTGATGGCATTGCCTATATCCATAGTGTGCTCCTCGTGACAGCGGTATTGCGGCGACATCATGTCCCGGAATGCCGGATTGAATGCATGTGCACAGGGTTACAGGTTACATGGTACCTGAATCCGAAAATAGGTCATTTTAACAGAAGTCGCGATGAACTGTCCCGATATTGTCGATGTACTTCAAGTGTGGCGGCCGGCGCGGCGATGCGGTGTATGCCGGATGCATGATGTGCGGAAGATGTCGCCGGTTTGCCGGAATGGGGGATGTGCGGAAGGCTGGTGTGCGTCAAGCAGCAAATCGGGGTTCATCTTATAATGACATGAGCGGTTCTTCAATTGCCCCTTACAAACGAAAGGAAATCCTATGAAACACGAATTGCCGACCCTGCCATATCCGATGGATGCGCTGGCGCCCTATATTTCGAAGGAAACGCTGGAATATCACTATGGACGTCATCACAAGACGTATGTCGATAATCTGAACAAACAGATCGCCGGTACGGCGTTTGAAAACATGTCGCTGGAAGATATCGTCCGGAATGCGTCCGGCGGTATTTTCAACAATGCCGCGCAGACCTGGAATCATACGTTTTACTGGAACGGCATGAAACCCAATGGTGGCGGAGAACCGACGGGCGCGCTGATGAAGGCCATCGAGGCGAAATGGGGTTCTTTCGCCGAATTCCGCAAGGCGTTTTCGGCCGCATGCGGCGCCAATTTCGGATCGGGCTGGACATGGCTGGTCAAGAAACCGGATGGTTCTGTCGATATCGTCAATACATCGAATGCCGCAACGCCGCTCACGGGCGAGGACAAGCCGCTGTTGACTTGCGATGTATGGGAACACGCCTACTATATCGACTACCGGAATGCGCGAGCCAAATATGCCGAGGAATTCTGGAATGTCGTCAACTGGGATTTCGTCATGGCGAATTTCGCCTGACAGCGCTTCCGCCTGCCGTTTTTTGGCGGATGCAGATAAAAAGCCTCGCATGCCGCGAGGCTTTTTTGTGCTGTCTGTACTGTTTGGCAAGTGACGTTTGCCGGGTGATTGTCCAGAGGCTGGCATATGGCGAGCCAAGCGATGAAGCATGGCGCAGCGGCAGGTGTGGCGTGGCGGGACGGGGTGTGACAGAATGTTGTTTTATAATACCAATCAATCTTTCTGCATGGAGGCGTCATCATGAACAATACCGTCATTCTTTCTTCCGATGCCTGTCTCGGTCATGTTCCGGGGCCGGAGCATCCGGAGTGTCCGGATCGTCTGATTGCCGTGCGGGAAGCGTTGATGGCGCCTGAGTTCGAGTCGGTACCCTGGCGTCATGCCCCTCTGGGGACGAAAGAACAGTTGTTGCTTGTGCATACGCCTGAATATGTCCGGCGGATCGAGACCATCCGGCCGAAAGTCGGGTATGTGCCGCTCGATGGCGGGGATACGATCATGTCGCCCGGAACCTGGGATTGTGTGATGAGCTGTGTCGGCGCGGCTTGCATGGGTGTCGATCTGGTCATGAAAGGCGAGGCGGACAATGTGTTTTGCGCGACCCGTCCGTGCGGACATCATGCCGAACCCGACAGGGCGATGGGCTTTTGCGTGTTCAATCATGCGGCAATCGGTGCCGCGTATGCCTATGACAAGTACAAGCTCGAGCGCGTCGCGATCGTCGATTTCGACGTGCATCACGGAAACGGTACCCAGGATGCCTTTTATCACCGTCCGGAGATTTTTTATGCGTCATGCCACCAGTCGCCTTTTTATCCGGGCAGCGGCGCACGCTACGAAACGGGAATCGACCATAATGTCGTCAACGTACCGTTGTCGCGCGGCGCGGGGTCCGAGAAGTTCCGTAATTGCATGACGTTTGAAATTCTGCCGGCGTTAAAGAAGTTCAACCCGTCTTTTCTGATTATTTCCGCCGGTTTCGATGCGCATCGCAAAGACCCGCTCGGCGGGCTGAGCTTCACCGACGATGATTTTTACTGGGTCACGAAAGAGCTGATGAAAGTGGCCGACGAATGTTGTGACGGCAAGATCGTCTCGGTGCTGGAAGGTGGTTACAGCCTCGAAGGACTGGCGACCGGAACGGCGGCGCATGTGCGCGCCTTGATGGGGAACTGATGTGCATGGTATCTCCCCGGAGAGCCGTTGTATAATTGCCAAGCCGTGCTGTAAAACCGGAAGACTGCTTCCCAGAAAAGGAATTACCTGATAAAATCCTCATTTTCCAAAATTGGCTTAACCTGAAATACATTCATGACCACTATTCGCCTTAAAGAAAACGAACCATTCGAAGTCGCCATGCGGCGATTCAAACGTGCTATCGAAAAAACCGGTCTCCTGACCGAATTGCGTGCCCGTGAGTTTTACGAAAAACCGACTGCTGCGCGC
>CASETG010000070.1 GCA_949290765.1 Oxalobacter formigenes
AAATACAAAACGGTTCCGAGATCGCTGGCCGGTGCAGGAATCCCCTATTTTTTGGAATAGATACATGGCAAACGCTGTTGAAAACCTGGAAAAGCTCGAAAGACGTCTGACTATCACTCTCCCTATTAGCGACATTACGACCGAAGTGGAAAAACGGCTGAAAGAACGTGCCCGTACCGCCAAGGCGCCGGGTTTCAGACCTGGCAAGGTGCCGATGAAGATGGTCGCACAGCAGTATGGTGCGTACTACCATAATGAAGTGCTGAACGAAAAAGTCAGCGCTGCTTTCGGCAAGGCTGTCGAGGAAAACGGTCTCAGGATTGCCGGTGCGCCGCGTTTCGATGAAAAGACCGGTGATGATGTCGCCAAGGACGAAGTCGCTTTTTATGCCACTTTCGAGGTGTATCCGGAAGTGACGATCGGTGACTTGGGTGCGGTCGAACTGGAAAAGGCCGTTGCGACCGTAACGGATGCCGAAGTGGACAAGACCATCGAAATCCTGAGAAAACGTCAGGCGCACTTCCATGCCAAGGAAGGCGACAATGTGACGGCAGAAGACGGTGACCGTGTCACGATCGATTTCACCGGCCGTATCGACGGCGTCGAATTCGAAGGCGGCAAGGCAGAAGGTTTCCCGTTCGTGCTGGGTGAAAAACAGATGTTGCCCGAATTCGAGGCTGCCATCCGCGGCATGAAAGTGGGTGAAACGAAAGTGTTCCCGCTGACGTTCCCGGAAAGCTATCATGGCAAGGATGTCGCCGGCAAGGCTGCCGAATTCACCGTGACGGTTCACAAGATCGAACAGGCTCATCTGCCGGAAATCAATGAAGAATTCGCCAAGGCGCTGGGTGTTCAGGACGGCAATGTCGCCAAGCTGCGCGAAGATATCGAAGCCAACCTCAAACGCGAAGTCAAGAACCGTCTGGCCGCCATCAACAAAAACCGTGTGATGGATGCGCTTCTCAAGGTTTCCGAGTTTGATGTCCCGCAGTCACTGGTCAAACATGAAATCGGCGAACTGACCGAGCTGACCCGTCGCGATCTGGCTATCCGCAATCCTGCACAGAAAGATATCGCCCTGCCGCCAGAACTGTTTACCGCACAGGCAGAACGCCGCGTCCGTCTGGGGCTGCTTCTGGGCGAATTGATGAAAGACAACCTCCTGGCCGTTTCCGATGATAAGCTCAAGGAAAGAGCATCGGAAATCGCATCCAGCTATGAACATCCGCAGATGGTCATGGATTACTATCTGAACGAACCGAGCCGCCGCAAGGAACTGGAATCCATGGTGATGGAAGAAAACGCGGTGGATTATGTGTTCGGCAAGGCCAAGGTCGTTGAAAAGGAAATGTCTTTCGATGAGCTGATGGCTCAGCAGATGTAATCCCGAAGTGACGGATTTTCGCTAGATTGAACAGGAATTGACATGACACAGTTTCGAGATTCTGCGCTGGATACCAGTATGATTGGCATGATCCCCATGGTGATCGAGCAGAGCGGCCGTGGTGAAAGAGCCTTCGATATTTACTCGCGGCTTTTGAAAGAACGGATCATTTTTCTGGTAGGCCCTGTGACGGATCAGAGCGCGAACCTGATTGTGGCCCAGTTGCTGTTTCTGGAAAGCGAAAATCCGGAAAAGGATATTTCGCTGTATATCAATTCGCCGGGAGGTTCCGTCTCCGCGGGAATGGCCATATACGACACGATGCAGTTCATCCGCCCTCAGGTTTCGACCTTATGTACCGGTCTGGCTGCATCCATGGGCGCATTCCTGCTGGCGGCCGGTGCGAAGGGCAAACGTTTTTCGCTGCCCAATTCGCGAATCATGATTCACCAGCCGTCAGGCGGCGCACAGGGACAGGCGACGGATATCGAGATCCATGCCCGTGAAATTCTGTATCTGCGTGAACGCCTGAACGGCATTCTGTCGGAAAATACCGGCAAGCCCGTCGAACAAATCGCACGCGATACGGAAAGAGACAATTTCATGTCTGCCGACGAAGCGAAAAGCTACGGGCTGATCGACGAGGTGCTGGTCCGGCGAAACTGACAGACGGCCTGTTTCCAAAACAGCCCGAACGTCACGTTCGGGCGTTTTTTTCGATGCGGCCTGTCATGACCTGTGCTTTGTGTTATCTTTCTATGCGTCATTTTTCCTGTTAAATCCTTATACCTGCACGAATACTCATGTCTGAAAACAAGTCCACACCTGCCGAAAAAACGCTTTATTGCTCGTTTTGCGGAAAGAGCCAGAACGAAGTGAAAAAGTTGATAGCAGGCCCCTCTGTCTATATTTGTGACGAGTGTATCGATTTATGCAATGACATTATCCGTGACGAGTTGCTTGCCCCCGAACAGGACAAGGAAAATGGTTCCGATTTGCCGACGCCCCGGGAAATCTGCCAGTTGCTCGACCAGTACGTCATCGGTCAGGAGCAGGCCAAGAAGATTCTGTCAGTCGCGGTTTACAATCATTACAAGCGTCTGAAATATTACGGCGGCAAGAACGACGATGTCGAGCTGGCGAAAAGCAATATCCTGCTGGTCGGTCCCACGGGTTCCGGCAAGACGCTTCTGGCGCAAACGCTGGCACGCATGCTCAACGTTCCTTTCGTCATCGCGGATGCCACCACATTGACGGAAGCGGGTTATGTCGGCGAGGATGTCGAAAACATTATCCAGAAGCTGCTCCAGAATTGCGACTACGATGTCGAGAAGGCGCAGCGCGGTATCGTCTATATCGATGAAATCGACAAGATTTCACGCAAGTCCGACAATCCGTCCATTACCCGTGATGTGTCGGGAGAAGGGGTGCAGCAGGCCTTGCTCAAGCTGGTCGAGGGAACCATTGCGTCAGTGCCGCCACAGGGAGGGCGCAAGCATCCGAACCAGGATTTCATCCAGGTCGATACCGCCAATATCATGTTCATTTGTGGCGGCGCTTTCGACGGATTGGGCAAGATCATTGCGAATCGTTCGGAAAAGGGCGGTATCGGCTTTTCGGCGACCGTCAAAAGCCCGAGTGAAAGAACGGCCAGCGAGATGCTTTTGAATGTCGAGCCGGAAGATTTGATCAAGTTCGGGCTGATTCCGGAGCTGATCGGACGACTTCCCGTCGTCGCCGTGCTGAACGATCTGACGGAAGAAGCGCTGGTTGACATTCTGGTCAAACCCAAAAACGCGCTGGTGAAGCAATATACGAAACTGCTGGAAATGGAAGGTACCGAGCTGGAAATACGTCCTGAAGCCTTGCGAGCCATCGCGCGCAAGGCGCTGGAACGGAAGACCGGAGCGCGTGGACTCCGCTCCATCATGGAACAGTTGTTGCTTGATGTGATGTACAACCTGCCGACTGAAAAAGATGTCGTCAAGGTGGTCATCGATGAAGATACCGTCACACATGAGACGAAACCTTTACTGATTTATCGGGACAAAGAAGAAGCGGTGGCACAGGATTGAGCGGCCGAAGGCCGGTCGAGCAGGTATTGCTCCGTTTTGAAGGCAGATGTTTTCATCTGCCTTATAGCTTTCAGTAATATTTGCGATATAGGTCTTGTAATTTCCGGAATCGGACCAATATCACCATTATGCTTGTTACATAAGGTTTGTCATGATGACTTCAACAGATACAAAGCCGTCCAGATTTCCATTGCTTCCGCTCAGGGATGTCGTAGTTTTTCCGCATATGGTCATTCCGCTGTTTGTCGGAAGGCACAAGTCCATACATGCGCTTGAAGCGGCGATGGAAACCGAAAAAACCATTATGCTCGCCGCGCAGAAAACCGCGGCAAAAGACGATCCGGGTGCAGAAGACATTTATGAAATCGGATGTCTGGCTACCGTATTGCAGATGCTCAAACTGCCTGACGGTACAGTCAAGGTGCTGGTCGAAGGGGGGCAGCGAGCAAGAATCGAATATGTCGAAGCCGGTGAAAACTATTTGCTGTCCGATGTTTCGCCGGTCGATTCCGTCGCTGAAAACGAACCGGAAATCGAAGCCATGCGTCGCGCGATCGTCCAGCAGTTCGACCAGTATGTGAAACTGAACAAAAAAATTCCTCAGGAAGTGGTTGCGTCCCTGTCGTCGATAGACGAACCCGGACGTTTCGCCGATACGATTGCCGCGCATTTGCCGCTGAAGCTGGAGCAAAAACAGGTCGTTCTTGAAATGGTCAAGATCGAGCGTCGGCTTGAATATCTGCTGGAACGTATCGAGGGCGAACTGGATATCATGCAGGTCGAAAAACGTATCCGTGGCAGGGTCAAACGCCAGATGGAAAAGTCGCAGCGCGAATACTATCTGAACGAACAGGTCAAGGCCATCCAGCGTGAACTGGGTGAAGGCGAGGAAGGTGCCGATCTCGAGGAACTGGAAAAACGGATCGTCGCCGCGAAAATGCCCAAGGAAGCCAAGGACAAGGCCATGGGTGAGTTGCGCAAACTCAAATCGATGTCCCCGATGTCTGCCGAAGCGACGGTCGTCAGAAACTATATCGAAACGCTGGTATCGCTTCCATGGCGGAAAAAATCCAAGGTCAGCAACGATCTTGCCAATGCCGAAAAGGTATTGGACAACGATCATTACGGGCTGGAAAAGGTCAAGGAACGCATCCTGGAATATCTGGCTGTCCAGCAGCGCGTGGACAAGGTCAAGGCACCGATTCTGTGCTTTGTCGGGCCTCCGGGTGTCGGCAAGACGTCACTGGGACAGTCGATTGCACGTGCGACCAACCGCAAGTATGTCCGTATGGCGTTGGGCGGCGTGCGCGATGAAGCGGAAATCCGTGGCCATCGCCGAACCTATATCGGCGCCATGCCCGGCAAGATTTTGCAGAGTCTGGTCAAGGCAGGAGTTCGCAATCCGCTGTTTTTGCTTGACGAGGTGGACAAGATCGGCGCCGATTTCCGTGGCGATCCGGCGGCTGCGCTGCTGGAAGTGCTGGATCCGGAACAGAACCACACTTTTTCCGACCACTATGTCGAGGTGGATTTCGATTTGTCGGACGTGATGTTCATCGCGACATCCAATTCCTACAATATTCCGCCCGCATTGCTGGACAGAATGGAAGTCATCCGTCTGTCGGGTTATACGGAAGATGAAAAAACCAGTATCGCACAGCGGTATCTGCTGCCCAAGCAGATGAAAGGCAATGGCCTGAAGGATACCGAACTGTCGATTACCGAAGCGGCGATTCGCGACATCATCCGGTATTACACCCGCGAAGCCGGTGTGCGTGCACTGGAGCGTGAGATTTCCAAGATTTGCCGGAAAGTCGTCAAGATGATGCTGCTCAAGAAACAGCAGCGCAAGGTCATGGTGACACCGAAGAATATGGACAAGTTCCTGGGAGTCAAACAGTTCGATTTCGGCGTCGCCGAAAAGGAAAACCAGATCGGTGAAGTGACCGGACTGGCCTGGACGGAAGTCGGTGGCGAATTGCTGACGGTCGAAGCGGTGACGGTCCCCGGCAAGGGGCAGATCATCAGGACGGGGACGCTGGGCGATGTGATGAAAGAATCCATCGAGGCCGCACGGACTGTCGTCAGAAGCCGCGCGAACAATCTGGGTATCAAAAACGAGGCTTTCGAGAAAAAGGATATCCATATTCACGTGCCGGAAGGCGCGACACCGAAGGATGGTCCGTCTGCCGGTATTTCAATGGCGACGGCGCTGGTATCGGTGTTCAGTGGTATTCCTGTCAGAGCCGATGTTGCCATGACTGGCGAAATCACTTTGCGTGGCGAAGTGCTTCCGATTGGCGGTCTGAAGGAAAAACTGCTGGCGGCCCTGCGTGGCGGTATCAAGAAAGTGATTATCCCGCAGGAAAACGTCAAGGATTTGGCTGAAATTCCGGACAATGTCAAAAACAAGCTGGAAATCATTCCGGTACGCTGGATTGACAAGGTCTGGGAAATCGCGCTGGAACGCCAGCCGGAACCGATCACGGAAGAACAGCCCGCCGTGCCGGTAGCGGCCGACAAGCCGGAAAACAATGCCAGCGGCGGCAATGTGGTGACGCACTGATCGCTTGCAGAAACAAAAAACCCCGGTTCGCCGGGGTTTTTTGTTTACAGGTGCGATGTGGTGACCAGTTCGTTGAGCAGGATGCGTGCGAGCGGTGCGATTTCGCCGGCGGTGATACCGATACATCCCATGTTCGTTTGTGCCAGCCGGTCGGCGGCCTTGCCATGCAGCCAGACGGCGGCCAGTGCGGCTTCCCATGCGTGCCAGCCTTGTGCCAGCAGGCTGCCGGTCATGCCGGAAAGGACGTCACCGGTACCGGCTGTTGCCAGTCCGGGATTGCCGGTCGGGTTGATGACGGTTTTACCGTCGGGCGAGCAGATAATGGTACCGGAGCCTTTCAGAACGGTGACTGCGCGATATTTTTCCGCCAGTGCGCGTGCAGCTTCGATACGATTCGACTGGACAGTTTTGCTGTCTGTGCCCAAAAGACGTGCCGCTTCGAGGGGATGGGGGGTGATGACGGCGGCGGCGCGGCGTTCTGCCATGGCCTGTTGCAGGTCGGCGTCACCGGACAGGATATTCAGTGCATCGGCATCGAAAACGGCAGGCTGGTTCGATTCGATGACTCGTGTCAGGTATTTTCGTGCGGCGGTGGATGTTCCGAGTCCCGGGCCGATGACGGTGACGTCTATTGCGAAATCGAAGCGGTGTGCCGCACGGAACATCAGTTCTGGGCTGATCGGGTCGTAGGCGGGCGGGTCGTTCAGATAGACGGCGTAGCACAGGCCCGCGCCGCAATACAGGGCGGCGCGGGCAGCCAGTACCGGTGCGCCGGTCATGCCTGGCGCACCGCCGATGACAGCAAGCCTGCCATAACTGCCTTTATGGGTATCATGACGGCGCGGCGTCAGGAAAGTTCGGAAGAGTTCCGGGCCATTGAGCCAGCACTGTGTATCAGGAAAACAGGCCTTGTCCACATCCAGACTGGCGATATGGACTTCGCCGGCATGGTCGCGTCCTTTTCCGGTATGCAGGCCGGGTTTGTCGGCGATGAACGTGATGGTGTGCGTGGCACGGATGGCGACGGCATCGTCACCGACAACGTTGCCGGTGTCGGCATTCAGACCGCTGGGGACGTCCAGCGCCAGAATGGGACAGGGCAGGGTATTGACGATTTCGACGAGCTGGCTGCGGCTGCCGGTCAGCGCTTCTTTCAGGCCGATGCCGAACATACCGTCGACGACGAGCGACCATTGCCGGTCACGGAGCGATTCGAGCGTTGTGTTGAGAGACAGGGCATCTTCCCAGTGAATGGCGCTTTTGACGGCTTTTTGCCGTGCCATGCGCGCTTCTTCGGGTTCGCGTTTTTTCCGGTTGGCAACCAGCAGTACCGAGACGTGGATACCGGCGTCGGCAAGCAGCGTCGCCATTTCAAGCGCATCGCCGCCGTTGTTTCCGGGGCCTGCCAGTACGAGAACCTTCCCCGGGGTATCACTTTGTCGGGAGAGGATTGACAATGCGAGATCGGCTGCCTTGCGGCCGGCACGCTGCATCAGGGTTCCCTTGGGCAGTTCGGCAAGTGCGGTCTGTTCGATAGTGCGGACAGCCTCGATGGAATACAGGGCGTTCATGGCAGACTCCGGAATGGGTTAAAAGTCGGCAATGTTTCCATTATGCTGCATATGCAGCATATGGTGCAGCCCCAGGAGCATGAAAAGGGTTTTGTACCACGTTTTCATGCCTTTTTGCGGTGCGCTCTCTTCAAGTGAACGGGTTTTTACAGTACAATGACGAACTCTTGAAATTTTTCAAGACCTTATTTTGTTTTTCAATCGCGAATCCGGCCTGAAAGGGTGCCCGCTTGTCGGGTGTTTGGGCGGATTCAAGACCTAACCCTGGAGATTACTATGTCTGTTACCATGCGTGAAATGCTGGAAGCCGGTGTGCATTTCGGCCATCAAACCCGTTTCTGGAACCCGAAGATGGCTCCTTTCATCTTCGGCCATCGCAACAAAATCCATATCGTCAATCTGGAAAAGACGCTGACCATGTACAACGACGCGATGAATTACATCCGTCAGTTGGCAGCCAATCGCGGTACCATTTTGATGGTCGGAACGAAACGGCAGGCCCGTGACATCATCGCCAGCGAAGCGCAGCGTGCCGGTATGCCATATGTCGACCAGCGCTGGCTGGGCGGCATGCTGACCAACTTCAAGACGATCCGTACTTCCATCAAGCGTCTGAAAGACATGGAAGCGGCCATCGAAGACGGCACGGTCGATAAAATGAGCAAGAAAGAAGGCCTGATGTTCCAGCGTGAAGTGGCCAAACTGCAGAAATCCATTGGCGGTATCAAGGATATGAACGGTTTGCCGGACGCACTTTTCGTCGTCGACGTCGGTTATCACAAGGGCGCCGTTACCGAAGCCGCCAAGCTCGGCATTCCGGTCATCGGTGTCGTCGATACGAACCATTCGCCTGAAGGGCTGGCTTATGTCATTCCGGGCAACGACGATTCGTCCAAGGCTATCCAGCTGTATGCCCGCGGTGTCGCCGATGCAATTCTCGAAGGTCGCGCCAGCGCCATGCAGGAAGTGCTGGAAACGATCAAGGGCGAAGAAGCCGCTGAAGAAAGCAAGTAATCGTACCGGATTTTTCCGGATTTTTCCGGAAAGACCGGCTGGAACATTCAGTCTAACGGGGGCTTTGGCCCCCACTGTGAGGAGAACAGTATGGCAGTCATTACAGCAGCTATGGTAGGCCAGCTGCGTGCAAAAACCGATGCCCCGATGATGGAATGCAAGAAGGCCCTGACCGAGGCAAACGGCGACATGCAGAAAGCGGAAGATATTCTGCGTGTCAAACTGGGCAACAAGGCTTCGAAAGCATCCAGCCGAATCGCGGCGGAAGGCGTCATCGCCATTCATGTCGCCGGCAATACGGCCGCTATCGCCGAAGTCAATTGCGAAACCGATTTCGTGACGAAGAACGATGATTTCATCGCGCTGGCCAATTCCTGCGCCAAGCTGGTTGCGGAAAACAATCCTGCCGATGTCGCCGCCTTGTCGGCATTGCCGCTGAACGGCAAAACGGTCGAACAGGAACGTACCGATCTGGTCGGTCGTATCGGTGAAAACATGTCGATTCGCCGTTTCGTCCGTCATCAGAGCGATGCGAAGATCGCTACGTATCTGCATGGTTCCCGTATCGGTGTAATCGTCGAATACGACGGTCCGGACGAACAGGTCGGCAAGGATGTCGCGATGCATATCGCCGCCATGAAGCCGGCTGCATTGTCTGCAGAACAGGTCGATGCCGAACTGATCGAACGTGAACGTACGATCGCCAAGCAGAAAGCGGAAGAAGATTCCGCCAAGGCCGTTGCAGAAGGCAAGAAGGCTCAGTCTGCCGACATCATCGCGCGTCGTATCGAAGGCTCTGTCCAGAAATTCCTGAAGGAAGTTTCCCTGCTGAACCAGCCGTTTGTCAAAAACGACAAGCAGTCGGTCGGTCAGATGCTGAAAGAAAAGAACACGACGATCAAGTCGTATACCCTCTATGTCGTGGGTGAGGGACTTGAGAAGAAGTCGGATGATTTCGCCGCGGAAGTGGCCGCACAGATGGCGGCAGCCAAGGCGTAATATTTGCAAACGGGCCGAAAGGCCCGTTTTGCTAGGGATTTGCATTTTTCATTGTGTTAAGGCGGTAGAAAAGGAAATCGGTTATGACCAGTCCACTATACAAACGGGTTCTTCTGAAATTGTCGGGCGAGGCACTCATGGGAGAAGATCAGTTCGGTATCAATCGTGCTTCGATCGAACAGATGGTCGGGGATGTGGTCGAAGCCGTCAATCTGGGTGTCGAAATGGCGATCGTCATCGGCGGCGGCAACATTTTCCGGGGTGTCGCGCCGGGTGCCCAGGGAATGGACCGCGCACCGGCCGATTATATGGGGATGCTGGCGACGGTCATCAATTCGCTTGCGCTGGCCGACGCAATGGAACAAAACGGTCTGACGGCACGTGTCATGTCCGCCATCGGTATCGATCAGGTGGTCGAATCCTATGTCAGACCAAAGGCGCTCCAGTATCTGGAAGAAGGCAAGGTCGTTGTTTTCGCGGCGGGCACAGGCAATCCTTTTTTCACGACGGATACGGCGGCTGCGTTGCGTGGTGCGGAAATGGGGGCGGAAATCGTGCTGAAAGCCACAAAGGTCGATGGCGTGTACAGCGCCGATCCCATGAAAGATGCCTCGGCGACTCGATATTCGCATATCACGTTCGATGAAGCTATCGAAAAACATCTCGAGGTGATGGACGCGGCGGCTTTTGCATTGTGTCGCGACCAGAAATTGCCGATCAAGATTTTCTCGATTCTCAAACACGGCGCGTTGAAACGGGTGTTGCTGGGCGAAGATGAGGGGACACTGGTTCATCTTTGAGATGGAAACGCTATAATGCCGATGCCGGTTCTCTTTTTACCGTTTATTTTGCAAGAGGATGTCTCATGAGTATTGCCGATATCAAGAAAAATGCCGAACAGAAAATGAACAAGTCGGTTGAATCGCTCAAAGCCGACCTGGCGAAAGTCCGTACCGGACGGGCGCATACCGGCATTCTCGACCATATCCAGGTCGATTATTACGGCACGCCGACACAAATCAACCAGGTCGCCAACGTGACGTTGATCGACGCGCGTACCATTTCTGTCCAGCCGTGGGAAAAGAAAATGGTCAATGTCATTGAAAAAGCGATTCGTGAATCCGATCTGGGACTCAATCCTTCGTCTGTCGGCGACATCATCCGTGTGCCGACGCCACCGCTGACCGAGGAACGGCGCAAGGAAATGGTCAAACTGGTCAAGACGGAAGGTGAAGATGCCAAGGTGGCTGTCCGCAATATCCGTCGCGATGCCAATGAATCGCTGAAAAAGATGGTCAAGGAAAAGGAATGTTCCGAGGACGATGAACGTCGTGCACAGGACGATATCCAGAAACTGACCGACAAGTTCGTGCAGCAAATCGACAAGTTGTTGATTGAGAAAGAAAAAGAAGTCATGACGGTTTGACGGTCTCGTCATGTCGGACAAGATAGTGATGCCGCGCCATATCGCCATCGTGATGGATGGTAACGGACGTTGGGCGAAAAAACGTTTCTTGCCCCGGATTGCAGGGCATGCCCGAGGGGTCGAGGCGATCAGGCGTACGATCGAGGGATGCCTTGCGCGTGGCATCGAATATCTGACCGTATTTGCGTTCAGTTCGGAAAACTGGAACCGTCCGAGCGAGGAAGTCGGCTTTCTGATGAACCTGTTCATGGCGACGCTGGAGAAGGAAACCGACAGGTTGCATGCCAACCGTATCCGGCTGAGGGTAGTCGGCGATATCAGCCGTTTTGCACCTGAACTTCAGGAAGCGATTGCCCGTGCCCAAAAGAAAACGGCAGACAATTCAGCGTTGACCCTGACGGTCTGCGCCAATTATGGCGGTCAGTGGGATATCCTGCAGGC
>CASETG010000071.1 GCA_949290765.1 Oxalobacter formigenes
AGACGTTCGATGAAACGTCCGTCACGACGGTTACGGGAATCGGCTGCAACGATTTGATAAAAAGGACGCTTTTTGGCGCCACCACGAGCTAAACGAATAACGACCATGAGTCTTCCAAAAAAAAGTTCAAACGGAAAAATCCTGAGATTATATCCGAATTCACACCAAAGCAATAGTTTATTTGCGACAAAGTCCAGCCATCGCAACCTGAAATCCCCATATCACCGCAACAGGAGCCTGTACTCAGGCGTTCCGTATCAGCACCAGTTTCTGATACAGTCCGCCGAAATAGGTTTCGTGCCTTGCAACGGTACAGGCCGGTGCATCCGGCAGGTAATACGACAGTTCGTGCCGCCACATATCCATGGCGAACGGCTCGAACAGCAAAAACACCAGACGCTGCCACAAGCGCAAGGGATGCCACCACTTCGGTTTGTGGAACTCGACGAAAATGACCTTCCCGCCCGGTTTGACCACACGCAACGCCTCGGCGATCGCCATGCGCCGCCTGTCTTCAGGCAATTCATGCGGCAGGAAAAACATCAGCGCCTGGTCATATGAAGCATCCGGGCAATTCAGATGCGTCGCATCGCACTGTATCAGCCTGACCCGCTCATCGGGCCATCTCAGTTTCCGCCGGACATTTTCCAGCTGGACATTCAGGACATCGATAACATCGAGTCGCGCCCCGTCTTTCAATCTGCCCTCCAGACGTGGCGTGAGTTTTCCGTAAGCACACGAAATCTGCAAGGTATCCCCCGAAAGCCCGTCCTTGAACTCGTCGAGCACCGCATCGACCAGACGGTCATAATTGCCCAGCAAAATGAAATTGATCAAAAAACCGTGGTCCCAGAAACGGACCGCCAGCGGATGCTCATACGCCCACCAGTATATCTTGTGCAAATACCCCGGCGTTTCGACAGGCGCAGACGGCCGCCCGAACGCGACCGCAGGTTTGTCAGCCTGTCCGTCTGTATTGTCTGGAGTGGATTCCGATACCTTCATGTGCCATCCGGTAGCCGCACACGATGCCGGCCACACTGTACTCAAATCACGATGTGCCGATTTTATCCCATTTCGACAACGACCAGACAAAACCGTACCGGTACGGCGCGAGCCTTTCATATATGGGAAAAAGCGAACTTTTCGGGAAAAACGGACGAAGACCTGCCATCTCGGGCTATTATTGCAATCAGCATCGGCGAAAAAACGCACGACGCTTTCGCAAACTTCTGCGCAGGAGAAAACCGATGAATGATGTCACACCTGTTTCCGGACAACGCTTTTTCGCCGTCATCAATGCCGGTTCATCCAGCCTGAAATACTCGCTGTTCGCCGAAGCGGACGACGGGCGTCTCGAACGCAGAACCGACGGTGGCATCGAAGGCATCGGCAGCGACAAACCCTACTTCATCGCTTACGATGACGACAAATACAAAATGGACGAACACCAGTGGACGACCTGCGAGCCGCTGGAAACGCTGCTGGCATTCCTCATCGAATGGATAGAAAACTTTCTGGCACCCAACCGTCTGAGTGCGGTCGGCCACCGGATGCTCCACGGCGGAACACTTTATGACGAGCCCATCATCGTCACGCCGGAAATTCTGGAAAATCTGCGAACCCTCGTTCCTCTGGCGCCACTGCACCAGCCGCGCATCCTCAAGGTCATCGACACGCTGGCAGCACGTTACCCCGGTTTGTGCCAGATCGTCTGCTTCGACACGTCTTTTCACAAAACCAATCCGCCGATATCCCGACTGTACGGTCTGCCGCAATCCCTGACCGACAAGGGATTGCAACGCTACGGCTTCCACGGACTATCCTTTGAATATGTCAGCATGGAACTGAAACATATCGACATGCATGCCGCCATGGGAAAAACCATCATTGCCCATCTGGGCAGCGGCGCCAGCATGTGCGCGATGGTCGGCGGCAAAAGCGTCGCCAGCACCATGGGATTTTCCGCTCTGGACGGCCTGGTGATGGGAACGCGATGCGGCCAGCTCGATCCCGGCGTCATCCTGTATTTGCTGCAATACGAAAACATGAACGCCCGCGATCTGGAGACACTGCTTTATCAGGAATCCGGCCTTCTCGGCGTATCCGGTATCAGCAACGACGTCCGTGACCTCATGGCCAGCGACGATCCAGCCGCGAAAACGGCTCTCGAACTTTTCGTTTACCGTGTCGTCCGAGAAACCGGTTCACTGGCTGCTGCCTGCGGCGGCCTGGATGCCTTTGTATTCACCGCAGGCATCGGAGAGCGTTCTCCCGAAATCCGCGCCGCCATCTGCGAACAACTCGACTGGCTGGGGCTCGAACTGGACGAACGCGCCAACAGGCTGGGAGAACTGAAAATCAGTACCGACACCAGCCCTGTTTCCATCTGGATTCTGCCGACCTTCGAGGAACTGATGATCGCCCGTCATGGCGCACGGCTGTCAGCCAGATATGCACAGGAACGACAGAAAAAGGCGTAACCCGAACCGTATTGTTCAGGCTGCGGTCAACTCTTCCAGCGGCCATCTAGGCTTGACGGTAAAGCCATACCCCGTATGGGCGGCATCAGGATTGCGCAGCAAACGCATGGCGCCGGCAAAGGCAATCATCGCACCGTTATCCGTGCAAAACGCCAGTTCCGGATAAAACACCTGATACCGACGTCGCGCCGCCATACTGTCCAGCGCGGCACGCAACTGTCTGTTGGCACCGACGCCGCCCGCCACGACCAACTGTCTGAGCTTCGTCTGACGCAATGCCTGCGCACATTTGGCTGCCAGTACATCGACAATCGCATCGACAAAAGCTCGTGCGATATCGGCACGCACCTGATCATCTTCCGGGTGCGCTTCTTTTTTCAGTGTCGTCAACACCGCTGTTTTCAAACCCGAAAAGCTGAAATTCAAATCCCCCGAATGCAACATGGGGCGCGGCAAATGGAAAACATCCGGTCTGCCGCGTTCGGCCAGCCGCGATATTTCAGGTCCACCCGGATAAGCCAGTCCCAGCAATTTGGCGGACTTGTCGAACGCCTCGCCAGCCGCATCATCAAGCGTCTCGCCCAGCAGCTCATAACGCCCGACTTCATCGACACGCATCAACTGGGTATGTCCGCCGGAGACCAGCAAGGCGACAAAAGGGAAAACCGGCGGATTTTTCGTCAACAGCGGCGAAAGCAGATGACCTTCCAGATGATGCACCCCGATCAACGGTTTTCCGAGCGCCATGCCGAGACTGGCGGCCATCGAGCTGCCGACCAACAAGGCGCCCGCCAGTCCGGGCCCCTGGGTATAGGCGATCGCATCGATCGCATCCGGTTTCAGGGATGCCTTTTCAAAAGCCTGTTCGACCAGCGGAACGATACGGCGTATATGGTCACGCGATGCCAGTTCCGGCACCACGCCGCCATATTCGGCATGCAAGGCGATCTGTGAATACAGCGTATGAGACAACAGTCCCTTTTCCGTATCGTACAGTGCGATACCCGTTTCGTCGCAGGACGATTCAATACCCAGAACGATCATGAGAAACTTTTGTACAAAAATAAAGACATTATTTTATCAACATATTGACAGGTTCATCCATCTGTCGCTACAATGCAGTTCTTTCGGGTCGTTAGCTCAGTTGGTAGAGCAGCGGACTTTTAATCCGTTGGTCGGGCGTTCGAGCCGCCCACGGCCT
>CASETG010000072.1 GCA_949290765.1 Oxalobacter formigenes
CATATTCCACGAAAGGATAACGATCATGCATATTCTATCGGTTATCGTTTTTCTGGTTCTGATTGCACTAACATTGATCGTAACGGCCAGAGCGGCCAAGAAAGTCAGAACCGATAAAGATTTTTATGCTGCTGGCGGCGATATTCCAGGATGGCAAAATGGTCTGGCAATCGCCGGGGAATTCATGGCGTCCGGCGCCTTTCTGGGGATTGCGGGCCTGATCGCATTTCACGGGCTGGACGGTGAAATTTTTTCGATCTGCTGGTTCGCCTCGTTTTTCGTGGTATTGATTCTGGTTGCCGAGGTCATCCGCAACTCAGGAAAATATACTTTCATCGATATCGTATCCTATCGGCTTAACCAGAAGTCGATACGTCCGGCTGTCGCGGTCACGGTATTTATCGTCAGCCTGACTTATCTGATTCCGCAAATGGTTGCAGCCGGTGCCTTAAGCAAGATTTTGTTCGGCATCTCCGATACGGTCGGCATTCTGGTCGTCGGCGGCCTGATGATCGTCTATGTCGTGCTGGGCGGCATGATGGCTGCCACATGGATTCAGTCGCTCAAAGCAATTCTTTTGCTGGCTGCCGGTTATCTGCTGGCATGGCTGACTATGTCGCACTTTGATTTCAGCGTTTCCAACCTTTTCGACGCTGTCGTCAATTCCCCGGAACTGGGTGAAAAATGGATTCAGCAAGGCGGCTGGCTCAAAAACCCTATTGAAAGATATTCATTGGGCCTGAGCCTGCTGTTCGGTACAGCTGCCATGCCGCATGTCCTGATGCGCCTGTTTACAGTCAAATCCAAGGAACAGGCACAAAAGAGTGCACTCTGGACGATGCTGTTTATGGGCATGTTTCACATGATCACGTTCATTTTCGGTCTCGGTGCCGCAGTACTGGTCGGCAAGGCTGCGATCTACGCAATGGATCCCGGCGGCAATCTGGCAACCCCGATGCTGGCAAGATTCGTCGCAGGAGGTGAAGGTTCGTTTACAGGAGAACTGTTCATGGCATTCATTGTCTCCATTGCCTTTATTACGGTTATTGCAACCGTTTCGGGACTTTGCATCGCAGCATCGACGGCTTTTTCCTATGATTTCTGGTTCAAAGTCGTGAAAAACGGCATTCAGGATCATCTCGGACAAATCAGAACCGCCCGGATCTCCGCCATTGCCATCGGCATTCTGGCCATTCTCTGCTCGCTGGCACTTAAGCACATGAATGTGGCTTATCTTTCCGGCCTGGCGTTTTCCATCGCGGCAACCGTCAATTTGCCTACGATCATTCTGGCGCTGTACTGGAAAAAACTGACGACGACAGGTGCGCTGGTCGGCATCATCGGCGGAACGGTCATTTCTCTTTTCGCCGTATTGACGGGACCATCCATCATGGGGGCAGATGCCATTTTCCCGTTAAACAATCCGGGTATCGTGACGATTCCGCTGGGATTTCTGATCACATACATTGCCTCACTGCTGACTGCCGACAAGGCTGCTGAACAGAAATATATCGAACTGTCAGTCCGTTCCCATAGCGGACTGGGCGCTGAGTAACGAAAGGAATTGAAAATGAGTGGCGATACTTATCCTGTATTCAAGGCAGCCGCCGTTCAGGCTGCCCCGGTTTTCCTGAATCGGGAAGCGACTATCGATAAAGTGGAAACCTTGCTGAAAGAAGCAACGGAACATGGCGCACAGCTGGTTGTTTTTCCGGAGTCTTTCATTCCATGTTTTCCGGTCTGGTGTCTGGTACAGGCTCCGATCGACCAGCATCCGCTTTTCCAGCGACTTTACGAGAACGCACTGGATGTCAAAAGCCCTGCCTTCGACAGACTGGCGAATCTTGCAAGAAAATATCATGCTTTTCTTTCAGTCGGCGTTACCGAAAAGTCTGATTACAGTATGGGTGCCATGTGGAATACCAATCTGTTATTCGACAATCATGGCAACCTGATCGGCAAACACCGGAAGATCATGCCGACATGGGCAGAAAAACTGGTGCACAACTTTGGGGACGGCTCATCACTGCTGGTGCATGATACGGAGATCGGCAAACTGGGCGTGCTGATTTGCGGAGAAAACACCAATACACTGGCACGATACAGTATGGTGGCTCAGGGCGAGCAGGTACATATTTCTACCTATCCCCCCTGCTGGCCCACCATGCGCAAATCCAATATTTCCGGTGGATACAACATGAAAGATGTCATTCATGTCAGGGCGGCATCACACGCCTTTGAGGGCAAGGTATTTAATATTGCGTCGTCAGGCGTGCTTGATGAAGACGCCATCAATCAGGTTGCCGGCGATAATGAAACCTTGCGTGCCTTTCTGGAAAACGCTTGTCCCGCAGCGACCATGATCGTCGGCCCTGATGGTGAATACGCATCGGAACCGATTGTCGGGAAAGAAGGTATCGTTTATGCCGATATCGATATTTCAAGGGAAATTGCCCTGAAAGGCATTCATGATATTGTCGGCTCTTATCAGAGACTGGATATTTTCCAGCTTCATGTCAACCGGTCCGAACTGAAGCCGGCACATTTTTCAGCAGAAGAAAACTGTTCGCCGACATTCCCGGAAACGCCCTGTCATGAAACCAGCATCGTCTAGTTTCTGACACAAGGCGAATCTGGCGACATGCCAGGTTCGCCTTGTACATATCCCATATCGGTCAATATCCCGGCACCATCCGGGAGCACCATGTATCGTTACAAACAAGGCGGCATTTTATTTTGTGGTTTCCTGTCGTACCAGCTTTCTGAGCCAGCTGACAGCATGCCGTATTCTTCCATTCAGCGCATAATCGAGAGATGCGACCCGTTCTTCGGCCTGTTCCTGACGGACACTCTCGGAATCCGGCCCCGGCAAGTGCAAATAACCGTCCACCTCGCCATGATCCTTGTGGATTTTCATACCGGCCTTTTCGGCAATGCACAACATGGCTTTGTTCGACGCCAGACAATGGATATATAGTGTATCGATGTGCCTGTTACGGCAATGGATAGCGGCACGATCAAACAGTTTCGTGCCGACATTCTTGCGACGCATCGGCGCCGATACGGAAACACCGAACTCGGCCACACGGTTCTTGCGTTTCCCGTCCAGCGCAGGCAATGTCGCTGGATCCAGGAAAGCGAGATGTCCGACACCGACCAGACTGTATGTACTTTCGTACACACCGAAAACCGTATCGCGCGTGAAATCGATACTCTGGACATAGCGTGCCACCGCCTCATCCGGCAATGCGGCTCCGAAACGCAAACGGCGATCTGCGGCACTCAGGCCGAGAAAATGATTGAGCATGAAAGGACGATCCTGCTCGGACAGTTCCTTGATGAAAACGACAGGATGTTCTTGCATGCTCTCCTTTTTCGACTGAAATGTGCCCCGGTGCACGGGAAATCCCGTTCCTGAACGGTCAGGATGCGGACGTCTTGCCGACACCGACTTTCTTGATCGTTCCGAAACGCATGGCATTGACTGCATCGGCAGCCGCATCGACACGCGCGTTATGCAATGCACGTGGAATTTCCTCGGATGCATCGTCCATGGACTGGATGATCGCCGACGCATCGATACTCCGTGCGGCATTCAATACCATCATCCAGTAATCCCGCTGCGGAAACGGAATATTCTCGAAACTGACGGTATCCGACTTGCGGCCCCTCAAATCGCATTCCGTCGCATTGATGACATCGATGAAGCGTTCGGGACGCCGGAATGCATCGCAACGTTCCAGCACCATGACCGCTGTCTTTGAACGCAATTCCGAACTGCG
>CASETG010000073.1 GCA_949290765.1 Oxalobacter formigenes
AGGTCGTGTCGACAAGCTGATGGACATCTTCTCCTTCATCGAAACCAAGTTCGCTGACAAGGACAAATTCGAAGTTACCGAATGGGCTGCCCAGTACGGCATTCCATGCGGTCCGGTTATGTCCCTGAAAGAACTGGCTCACGATCCGTCCCTGCGTAAAGTCGGTACGGTCGTTGAAGTTGTCGACGAAGTTCGTGGTAACCACCTGACCGTTGGCGCTCCGTTCAAATTCTCCGGATTCAAACCGGACATCACCCGTGCTCCGCTGCTGGGTGAACACACCGATGAAATCCTGAGAGAACTGGGCTGCGACGAAGCCAAGATCAAGGATCTGCACGCAAAACAGGTAGTTTGATCAACTGGTTCCATCAAGGAAAAATGGCGCTCTCTGGAGCGCCATTTTTTATTGTCCGTTTCCGTGTGAAAACACATACAGGCGCCATCCTGCCTCCCCTTCCCGATCAACCTTCCATGCAGGAATGTCCATTACAGTGCACCGCATACATCCCTTCTTTACCGATACATCATGTCCGCTTTTCCATGAATTGCGTCATTGCTGCCAAATAACTGCCAAATACTGCCATATTTTGTTGCCATGACATGAAACAACAGGCTGACACTTTATGAAATTCATTCAAAAAAGTTCGCAACACATTGATTTGAAATACATTTACGTTTTTCAAAATAATCGTTGAAGATATTGAACTTTCATGGATAAAATGGTGCTTCAAAGCGGTATGGCTTTACTTTTACGGAATAACCATCATGTCAAACGCAACAACTGAAAAGCAATCCGAATGCAGCCAGCAGCCTTCAAGCATTACGCTGCTTGTCGACAACAAGGCCGGCGAAGGTCTTGAATGTGTTCATGGTTTTGCCGCATGGATCAAGATTCGTGACCGGCGCATTCTTTTCGATACCGGTCAAAAAGATGTCATTCTGAAAAATTCCGAACGTCTCGGGATCAATCTTGCTGACGCGGAAGTTCTGGTGTTAAGCCACGGTCATGACGACCATACGGACAATCTGGCCGACTTTTATGCCATCAATCCCAAGGCACCCATGTATTGCGGACGCAATATCGAAGCGGACCGTTTTTGCTGCCGCCCGGGTGAACAGGCACTGAACTGGTCCCCTCCTCCCAGCGCGAAAAAGATTTTCGACACGCTCCCGCCGGAACAGAAACATGTTCTCGACAAACCGCATTATCTGTTGCCGGGCGTGGCCATTACCGGCCCCGTTCCCCGTCTGACGACTTTCGAGGATGTGGGAGACGCGCTTTTCCTGGACTTTGAAGGCCGCAAGCCCGATCCGGTTTCAGACGATATGTCGATGTGGTTCGAAACCGACAAGGGGCTGGTCATCCTGCTGGGCTGCTGCCACTCCGGCATCGTCAACACGGTCAACTACATCCGTCAGGTCAGCGGCATCAAAAAAATCTCCGGCATCGTCGGCGGCATGCATCTGATCCGCGCATCCAAGGAACGGATGGACAAGACTCTCGAAGCCATGAAAAGCTGGAATATGGATTTCCTGATTCCATGCCACTGCACGGGCGACAATGCCATGCAGCAGATGAAAGACTATCTGGGCGACATCGTCACCTTCGGGCATACCGGCACGGTAATCGAACTGGGCGAGTTGCCGCGAAAACAGGAAGGTGATTATTCGATGTGCCGTCGGCAGTCCTGTTGCTGCGGTTGTGCCTGATAAAGGAGGTACTATCGTCTGTGGAAAATTCCGTGCCGGATGGCAAACTGAACGTTTATCACTCTCTCATGCTTTCCGGAACGATTTCAGATAACGACCTGTAACATATAAATGGCTGAATCCTTGTCGCAGCCGATTTATATTTCCGGCACGGAATCCCTTCCGGCAACAAAAAAGCCAGCGAAATGCTGGCTTTTTTGTTGCATCCTGTGCTACCGCCTTCCCCTGAATACGGCACACTGATGGAACGCTTCGAGCGATACCGGTTCATTGCAGCTGCTGCACAGACGACTGGTCAGTTTCAGCAATTCCTTGATGTCGCGTCCGGTAGAATTCGGGAAATCCCGTACCAGATCGGCAATCAGCTCATCCGACAGATTGACCTGGAACTGTTCCGACAGGGATTTCCACAAACGGATCGCATCGTCTTTCGGCGGTACCTCATAACGGATTACGGCGATGCAACGCGAAAGAATCGCATCGTCCACATCATCGACACGGTTCGTCGTCATGAACAGAAGCCCGTCGAAATATTCGAGTGTCCGGAGAAATTCCGCCACAATCGCATTGTGCTGCAAATCATTGTCGCGCCGGCGGATATACACGTCCGCCTCATCGATCAGCAAAATCGAATCCCAGCGCGCGGCACGCCGCAGAACCGTGGAAAGCGCCGCCTCGACACTTTCGGCCGAAGTACCCAGCTGCCCCGAATGGACACGGTACAAGGGCTTCCCGACGACTTCGGAGTAAACTTCCGCCGTCAGCGTCTTGCCCAGGCCGGCCGCCCCCATACACAGAATGGTCGTCCCGCCGGATTTGCCCTCGATAATATCGTCCGTCAGGATATCGGAATGCGCTGTCAGAATATCGATCAGTTTGCGGTGTTCCGGCGGCAAAATCAGCTTGGTTTTCAACTCTGGCCTGTACTGGTACTCTTCCAGGTTCTGGACATGCACCCAGCAATTCTGGTGCAATTCCAGATGGAACATGTGCAAATAGCAATGAATCGGAATCTCGCCGGATGTCGCATTGACGATGGTTTTCTTGTTGGAATGTGTTTCGATACGGCGTTCGATGATTTCCTCATCGTTGACGCATTTGACAGAAGTCCCCGAGGAAATCCGGAAAAATTCCAGATTCTTGACCAGACGGTTTTCGCCCTCGCTGATCAGAAAACCCGAATTTCTTGCACGGAACTGTTTGCCGTAAAACGGCTGGTAATTGGCGAAGTCACGTCTGTGCTTTTCGTATTCTTCCTTGAATTCCGGGCATTCCTTGTAATAGCCTTTTCTTGCCAGCAATTCAGGAATGGAGAGTTTCCCCATTTCGCGCTGGTAAAACAGGATGGCGCTCGTCATACCGCTGCGCCATTGGTCGGGCGCTGCATTATCGACATACCCCGTCGCAGCAATCGTATTGGCCAGCAACTGGATACAGACATAAGGCAACCCCGGTATTCCTTCTTCCCTCGGCACATATTCGATACTTTCAATCAGCCATGGCAAGAGAACACCATCCCGATTGCGACGATACAGCCAGCCGTCTATGGCATCCGTCGACAAATATGCCTGCAATGCCGGAATCAGCCAGTCGATATTGGAGACGACCGGCGTACTGAATTTTTCCCTTTCGACATTGCGTGCCGCGATCAGCTGGAAATACAGGGCTTTGTCCTCCATTTGTTCAGCCATCCGCCACAGCTGTTTCATCGATTCTTCATCGAAGATATGGTCAGGCACCAGAATACGGCCATTGGTCATCGCATGCGATGACAGACGCTGTGCCAGTTCGGTTTCCTTGCCGACATGTGCAAGCAAATCATTTACCTGGGAAACGGAAAGATCAAATTCCATATTACAAACCAATCTGAAGCATAGATATTATAGGTCAACCATAAAAGGAAACCCTTTTATGGTTGTTTTTTCGGTGTCGTCACATAACCGGCAAGCCGAAGCCGGCATTCACGCCGGCTTCGGCAACAGGCGGGATGACTCGCCGCTCATTCGTCGACCAGATACAGGTCTTTATCCTTGTCCTGCAAAAAGACCTGTGCGTAGCCTTCTTTCTTGCCCTGTTCGAACTGCTGTTCGCCCCACTTGCGGCAGGCATCGCAGGCATAACGCGGAATCTGGACAGCCTTGATATGGCTGTGCCGTCCGGTATCGGCTTGCGAATCGATCACGACGGCGCCGCCGCAATCCGGACACGTTCTGACCGTTTCGGTCTGCGTTTCGCGGATATAGTCGGTATCGTAGAAGATACTGCGGTTGCGACGGTGGAAAGGCTGGTTCGGATACGCCTTGCGTTTGAGTGCATCCTTGTTCTTCCAGTTTTCCAGCGTGTAATCTTTCAGCTGCTTGAGGTAATTGGTGATGTGCGGCGACTGGATCTGGTTGCGCGGATTATAGTCCGGTTCCTTGATATGGCTGTAGTCGAGCCCCGCCATCGCCAGAATGATGCCGGTATTGATGTACGGCAACGCACTTTCGATGGAATAACCACCTTCCAGCACCGCCAGATCCGGTTTCAGGCGATCGTTCAGGATCGCATAACCCTGCGCCGTGAACTTCATGTTCGTAATCGGGTCGGAATAGTGGTTGTCCTGCCCTGCCGAATTGACGATCAGGTCGGGCTTGAAGTCGTCCAGGAGCGGCATGACGATATTGTCCAGCGTATAGAGGAAACCTTCCTCGCACGTTTCCGGCGGCATCGGCAAATTGACGATGGTACCGTAGGCATTCGGGCCACCGGCTTCATCGGGGAAACCGGAACCCGGATACAGGGTGCGACCGTCCTGGTGCATGGAAATGAACAGGGTATTCGGATCATGCCAGAAAACATCCTGCGAACCGTCACCGTGATGACAGTCCGTATCGACAACGGCGATACGTTTCACGCCGTATTTGTGGCGGATGTACTCGATCATGATCGCTTCCATGTTCAGCGTACAGAAACCGCGGCTGCCATGGACGACGCGCATGGAATGGTGTCCGCAGGGACGCACGAGCGCGAAGGCATTGTCCACTTCGCCGGTCAGCACCTTGTCGGCTGCCGTCAGCGTACCGCCCACCGAAATCAGGTGGGACGTATGGACGATTTCATCGATACCGGGAACGCAGAAATGCACCCGGTTGATATCGGCCGGAGTCGCCAGATCAGGCTTGTATTCCTTGATATTGTCGAAGTCCAGAAGACCTTCCTCGACAACCTGATCCTGGGTGTAAAGAAGACGTTCTTCACGTTCCGGATGGGTCGGCGTGATCGCATAGTCGAACGCCGGGAAAAAAACCAGTCCTGTTTTCTTTTTCACGAAAGCCTCTTTCAATTCGATTCTTCTTTGATCAGACCCGGTTTGACCTGGAGTCTGACACGCATGTTCTTGCCGATGGTGGAATAGCCTCTGACCACATTGAATACCTGGCTGTCCGCCACCTCGACAACGATATCCTCGTCTCTGGCGCCGGCTTCTTTCGCCTTTCTGACCAGTTTTTCGGTACCCAGCTCAATCACGTCTTCCAGCGTGAAGCGTTTCGGGATTTCCTGCTGGATACCTTCTTCGGCGATGCTCAGTACCTGCGCTTCGGTATCGGCGACGATATTGAGTTCGACAGTCGTTCTTGCCGTCGCGGCACCGCTGGCGTTGATGACGTCTGAATCGTTCGGCACCTTGACCGGGCAATCCATCATTTCGCCGATCCGTTTCGCCATATAGGGTGCCGGACCGCCGACGACCAGAATTTCCTTCGGTTCGATCTTGCGTCCTTCCAGCAGTTCATGAATGGTATAGACCGGCTTGCTGTTGATTTCGGCGAGCATGGCGTTGATTTTTTCCGCAATCAGCGAGCATGCCAGATCGACGACCTGCGTGGCCGCTTCTTCCGGTGTTGTCTTCATGTCCGCCGCCAGCTGTTTCATGGCTTCCATCGCTTTTGCCTTGTCGCCGATATCGGCGATACCCAGCACGATCAACGCATCCGTCGTCGTGGGAACCGGGCCGCCGAAGGCCATGGCCGCCCCCTTGCGTTCCGGTCCGAGACGCAACACGCCATCCTCGACACGGACATGACTGTCGCCCCCCACACCGATCGAATGCGTCAGAAGACCGCGAACAGAAGTCTTGTGCTCCTCGATCGTGATGCCTTGCGGTTCCAGCAACGGAACCCCGTCGGCGAACAGGGCGATATCGGTCGTCGTACCGCCGATATCGACGGAAATCGAATCCTTTTCGGGCGAGACATAAGGCAAAACACCCATGATCGTGGCTGCCGGACCGGACAAAATGGTCTGAACCGGCATTTCACGCGATGCTTCCACCTCAATGGTACCGCCATCCGCTTTCAGGATATACAGGGGAACCTTGACGCCGAGCTTGTCCATGTACGTCCTGAGCTGGTCGGCCAGCGTGCGCTGCAGCCCCCAGACCGCCTCGTTCAGATAAGTCGTGGCGATACGGCGCGGGAAATTCAGCGCACCGGACAGCTGATGGCTCTGGGAAGTGTGCTCCGCGATATCATCGAAATAGGCATCCACTTCCTGTTCATGCGCCGGATTGCGGGTCGAGAACTTGCCGACGATGGCGAAACGGTTGATGTTTTCCTTCTTGAATTTTTCTTTCAGGGCGGCCAGTTCCGAGCGGTCCGGCGCTTCCGCCTCGATACCGCGATGGCTCATGTAACCGGCGACGTAATTGGCCTTGTCGTACAGCGGCAGATCTTTCGGCGCAACACCCGGGCCGTTCATGACGACCAGTCCGACGGGATCGAGCTGGTTCTGCACGACTGCATTCGTCGTCAGCGTCGTCGACAGTACAATACGCTGCAGATTCCGGATATCTTCCGGTTTCGCAACGGCCTCCGTCGCCATCAGGACGGACTTGAGAATATTTTCCTTGTCCGTCAGCACTTTCGATTTGCGGACAATCTTTCGGTTATTCATCAGAACCGAATCGGTATGCGTACCTCCAACATCAATTCCAAGGATCATGCGCATCTCCCTGTAACCGGTTTTATCGAGGATTTCAAAAATGAGAATCGTGCCATATCGTTTCTTGAAATGTAAAAAATCGGGTTGTTACATCACGAAAATTCTTGCCCAAAACACGCACACCGCCCCACCGGTACGGCATGCCCGATACCTTGTTCCAGCATTGTAACATCAGCGGAGAAGAACTGACCCGGTCTTGTCAGAATTTAGCGCAGGAACACGGAAATAGCGACCACACCGCCCTGTCAGTCCCTGTCATCCGCACATACACGATCGTGTCCGAGCTCTCCCGTCACAAACAAAAAACGGCATTTTCAGAGAAAATGCCGTCCGTATCATGTCAGCGCGATATGCTCATTGCTTGCGCTCGAGAACCGCCGCGAAAAAACCGTCCGTCTGATGCCGGTTCGGCAACAGCTTCAGAAAATCGCCCATTTCCAGAGCGACCTTGCTTTCCGCGAGCACCTTTTGCATCGGCACCAGTGCGAACCGCCCATCTTTCGCCAGAAAATCCGAAACGATTTTTTCGTTTTCATCATCAAGCAGACTGCATGTGGCATATACCAGCCGTCCACCCGGTTTGACCAACCGTGCTGCCGATTCCAGAATCTCGCGCTGCTTTTGCGCCATTTCGGCAATCGTCTCCGACGTCTGTCGCCATTTCAAATCAGGATTGCGCCGCAAGGTTCCCAGACCGCTGCATGGCGAATCGACGAGCACCCTGTCCGCTTTTCCGGCCAGACGTTTGATTCGCGCGTCCCTTTCATGGGCGATCTGGACAGGATGGACATTGGACAAGCCGCTTCTGGCCAGTCTTGGTTTCATCTTCGCCAACCGCCGTTCCGATACATCGAATGCATACAACCTGCCGGTATTGCGCATGGCGACCCCAAGCGCCAGCGTCTTGCCGCCCGCGCCAGCACAAAAATCGACGACCATTTCGCCCCGCTTCGCACCGACGATTTGCGCCAGCAACTGGCTGCCTTCGTCCTGCACTTCCACACCGCCATCCTTGAACAGCGGCATATTCTGCAAGGCGATTTTCCTGTGAAGACGGATGCCGGATGCGGCATACGGCGTCACTTCACATTCGACCGGAACCTCTTTCAATACCTTGATGGCATCTTCCCGTTTCGTCTTGAGCGTATTGACACGCAGGTCAAGCGGCGCCGGTGTATTGAGCACGCGTGCAAGTTCCTGCGTTTCATCCTCGCCGTATTGCGCAAGGAGCCTGTCGTAGAGCCAGTCGGGCAAATTGGCCTGCATTTTCCCAGGCAACCGGCTACGGTCGATTTTCATGACATGTTCCAGCCATTCCCGCTCATCGTCGCTGATTCCGCCCATCGCATCCAGCCCATATACATCGGCCAGCCCGAGCAACACCAGACGCCGCATCGCCGGTCCCGATCCGGATTCCGAAAGATGGTTATACACCAGACGGTTGCGCAAAATCGCATAAACCGTTTCCGCGATAGCGCCACGCTCGCGCATGCCCAGCTTGGCATGCTCGCGGAAATAACGTGAAATCACGACATCGGCAGGCCCGGAAAATTGCAAAACTTCCCGCAATACCTGTTCGGTATGCGTAATGACCAAGGGAGACAGTCTCACAATCCCCCTCCCTTGACGACGAAATCCAGCGAACCGGCGATATCATCGGCCAGAACGACCTTGCCCTCGCCGGTATAGGAAACCTTGTCCTCGGTAATCCAGCGCACGACCCGCGGATACAGGCGATGTTCCTGCGCCAGCACCCTGTCGGCCAGCGTATCTTCGTCGTCACCCGGCAAAACCGGTACGACAGCCTGTGCGATGACCGGTCCGCCATCGAGTTCGGGTGTGACGAAATGCACAGTCGCACCATGTACCCTGACGCCTGCCTCGATCGCCTGCCGGTGAGTATGCAACCCACGGAAACTGGGCAACAGCGAGGGATGGATATTGATCATACGGCCGGTATAGTGTTCCACGAAACCGCTCGTCAGGATCCGCATGAATCCCGCCAGAATGACCAGATCGGGTTCATAGGTATCGATGACCGCCTGCAATGCCGCATCGTATGCTTCACGATCGGCATAATCCTTGTGAGACACCACCTGTGTCGGAATACCTGCCTCTGCGGCGAATACAAGCCCTGCAGCATCGGCACGGTTGCTGATGACGGCACACAGTCTGGCAGACCACTTTTCCTGGCGGAAAGCACGGACGATGGCTTCCATATTGCTGCCCCGTCCGGAAATAAGAATGACAATATTTTTCATGCGCAAATTGTACCCGTCCTGTCATCTTTATTCCATGCCGACAGGACAATTATTCCGCACGCATGAACAGTCTGACACTTCCGCCATGTCCCGATCATTCCTGACAATCCCGCCTTTTCCCGTCCCCGTGCAAGCTTGCGCGACAAAAAAATCATCGCATCCATACAATATCTTCCGAAAACCGCAGCCCTCTCGCAAAACAGCCCTTTTTCCCTGTCAAGACAAAAACAGGATTATCCTGCGACCGGAGCGGCGACGAAGTCCGCAAGCAATTTTTTCAACCGTTCAGACCAGAAAAAACCGGCACAAGTCAGGGACATCCCATTTCCGTCTTGGTTATCCACAAGCAATCCCGCCTCTTTCCATTGTGCAAGCAGTTTCTTCCCGGAATCGCGATGCGATACCGGCCATTTGTCGAAATCCGGCAAGCGCAAACTTTCCATGGCGACATCCATCTCATGAAAAAAACCGCCACGATCCACGGAAAGCGGAGAAAACGCGATTCTGGAAAGCGGTTTCTCGCCACGTCCGACCCTTTCCGCATAACTCGCGATATTCCTTTCCGTACCGAATCCGATCGTCCCCAGCCGACCACCTGCAGCCGAGCCAAAAGGAATCATATCCGTCTGCCGTCCCGCAAGACGGTTGTACAACGACCTTTCACGAGGATTGCGACGCCAGTGCTTTGGTGAAAAATGCTCGAACCCGTAATCGTACAAACATGCATACGCCGCGCCGAACATTCTGGCTTTTTCCCTGAATTCCGGCATGGCCGGCATTTTTCCGCGCTGAATCGCCTTGTCGAGCGGACTGTCGGGAAAACGCCGGAGTTCATACAAATCAAGACCAGCGATACCCGTTTCCTCGCTGATATACCGGATATCGTCCAGCAGCATCGGAACATCCTGTCCCGGCAAACCGTACATCAAATCGATGACGACCGAAGCACCGCTTTCACACAGGCCATTCAGCGCCTGGCCGACCTCTTCCCTGGAAGATATCCGGCCAAGTTTTTTTCGCAATGCCGTATTGGCCGACTGAACCCCCAGAGAAAAACGGTTTGCCCCTGCTTCGACCCACGCCTTGCCTTTTTCCGCGGTAAACCCGGTCGTCCTGCCTTCCACCGTCACTTCCGCATCGGGAGATATTTTGAAACATTCATGCAAGGCGCGAATGACCGCCGCCATATCGTCACGCTCGAGATCACTTGGAGTTCCGCCACCGAAATAGACGGCATCCACCGACCGCTTGTCCACAACATCCTTCAATACATGCGCCGTATCGACGATTTCTTTCAGCAGCAACGCAGAATACTCCTTGCTGAAACCCTTTTTGGTCTGATTGATATAAAAAGGACAAAAAGTACAGTGATGATGACAGAACGGCACATGAACATACAGCGCGAGCGAACGTTCCGGTCGTGCCATAAACGCTTTCGCGCCGAACTCCGCAAAAGATCCGCCCTTCCACTCCTGCGGCTGACGTTGCATCCGTGCAGATGGAGGAAGTGTTTTCTGTTTTTCATCAAAAGCCATCGTCAGCGGATCGGACGAGACACGTGCATAAAAATCGGAAATCTCAGGCATGGATGGCATCCTCTACATCCTTATCGCATTGAACCGTCACCGCACGATACAGCCAGACAGGATCGTCGAGCACCCGCAAAACCGCGGCAGCCACATCGCCACGTGAAACATAGCCCTTCCGGCTTCTGTCAGCGCCATCCAGCAAGCAAAAATTGCCTGACGCCGGTTCGTCACTCAAACCGCCGGGGCGGACGATCGTCCAGGGCAAGCCGCTTTTCTTCAGATAATTTTCGGCTTCCGTCTTGGCACGCAACGCCTCCCCAAGAAATTTTTTGACATGATCGCTCAACGCTTCATACTGCTCGCCGCATCCCATTGACGTCACCAGCAAACACCGCTCTATCGAGTCACTTTCCTCAAGAGCGCAAATGACATTGATATTGCCTTCCCCGCAAACACGGCGTCCCTGTGCATTCTTTCCACCCATCAGACTGACCACCCTGCGAGGCCGTATGTCATTCAGCGTCCGTCTGCAGTCCTGAATATCGAAAGCATCTCCATGAACAACCGTCACCCCCAGCCTTTTCAGAGCGGAGACATCGCTCTCTTTCCTGGCCATGACAGCGACCGCCTCTCCTTTTCCGACAGCCATGCAGGCAATGGAAAGACCGGTATTGCGTGTCGCGCCAAAAAGCAGCAAATCGACTTTTTTCATGCAAACGCCCCCGCATCGTCACCGGAAAACCAGGATCGCATGGCAGCAAGCTGCTCTGCAACGAGCTCCCCTTTTTCATCACGGCCCGCGAAAACCTTGAACATGGCATGGCCTGCTTCATTGATGAATTGCAGACTCACCGTCTGCTTTTTCATGAAAGGCCTTTCCACCAGATAAACCGATTTGCAATGGCTGGCCCGCAAGTGGCCATGTAACGGACTGTTATAGGTGAAATTGTAAAAACCGTGACTGAGCTTTCCATTGGGCAATACACCTGAAAATTCCATAATCACGTCAGGCGTATTCATGACCAGCGTCACCTTTCCCAACGCCGGAAGCGACTGCATGATCTCCACGAAACAACTGCCGTCCTTTTTTTTCCACATGGACCCGGGAAGCAGTTCGATCACCTCGGCCAGCGTAAGACCGGCACCGGCGGCAAATCCTTCAAGCATGATTCCGGGATTTTCCAAAAGCCTCTCACGAATGGCCGCCTTATCCATGGGTTGTGTTGTCTTCGTCATGTCGTATTTCTTCTCTTTCTGAAAACCTTTCGAAATGTTTGAGGGCCTGTCGGGCTGGAAAATCCGCCATCCCCAAACCAGATAAGAATCATTCTCGTCTGTGTTGACAATTTTAAATGAGAATGATTATCATTTGCAAAGTTTTTCAAAAATTTTGCATGCCAATCCTTCAAGCTGACCGAAATCATGGCTGTACACACCCCGAATCACTTCACACTCTTGCATATCGACCGTTTGCCACAGCCGATTGTCCTGGGATTGGCAAGTATTGTGCTGTTCATGCACGGTATTCTGGTCGCTGCCGCACTGGGAAACATTCATCTGGTCGAGCTTGGTGGAAACACAGGCAGCGGAAACGGGGGCAGTGCCGGAAACAAAACGCTTTTTGTTTCCGTTTTGCAAAACAGTCCCTCCCCGTCAGGAACTCCGGTCGCACGGCAACCGCCCGGTTCGGCTGAAAAGCCTGCCGACGTGAAAAAGCGCAAACAGCCCGAACTCATCACGACAACGAGCACCACACAAAAAACCGCGCCAGAAAACAAGACCATCAGGAAGTTTCCTGTCGAACAGGCATCCCCTCTTGCGGGTGAATCGCGAACGGCTCACGATTCCCGCCCCTCTTCCGCCCAGACGATGCATTCCGCTCAGGAATCAAACGCCGCCGACGGTGCCGGTACAGGAAGCGTTGCGGGAAACGGTGCCGGAAAAGGCGTCGGACAAGGCGAAGGTGAAAACACCGGCCGCGGTATTGGCGCGGATGGTAGCGGAAACGGCATCACCCGTTCGGTATCGCTTTCCAGGTTACGGTACAAACGGGCTGTCAAGCCGGAATATCCGCCCCGCTCCATCCAGAAACATGAATCGGGACAGGTCAATGTCCGTGTCATCATCGATACGGCGGGCCGTGTACATGATGCCCGAGTCGTCCTCTCCTCAGGATTCAGCCGACTGGATGAAGCGGCGCTCAGGGCGGCGCGGCACAGTACATTTCACCCCTACACCGAACACGGCCGTCCGCTTTTCGCCATGGCCATCATCCCTTACCGGTTCAACCTGAGCAACCAATAACCTACTTGTTCCACCAACGGAAAACGGCACAAAATGGACGCTACAACCAGCAACATCGGCTTCAGCCATTTCATCGCTCAAAGCGATTTTCTCGGTAAAACGATTCTTGTCATACTGATCGGCATGTCCGTCGTTTCCTGGACGCTCATTATCGTCAAGGGAATCGCCGGATGGCGGCGCAAACGCCACAGCAACGCATTTCTCCAGTTCTTCTGGAATGCCACATCCCTGGATGCCGTCCGGCATGAAATCCAGACGCACGGCATCAAATGTCCCTTCTCGCATCTGACCGCCCATGCACAACACGCCAGGGAACATCATATCCACTACGGTGCCGCCAAATTGTCCGAAGCGGGAACACAACAGGAATTCGTTACCCGGACCATGCGCATGGTCATGGATGAAGACGCCGCCCGACTTGAAAACGGGCTGACCGTTCTGGCGACCATCGGCTCAACCGCCCCCTTCATCGGCCTTTTCGGAACGGTCTGGGGTATCTACAACGCCCTTATCAATATCAGCGCAAGCGGCGCAGGGACACTCGATATGGTCGCCGGTCCCGTGGGAGAAGCGCTCATCATGACCGGTATCGGACTGGCCGTCGCCATCCCGGCCGTCATCGGATACAACTGGCTGGTGCGCAGCAACAACGTCACGATGTCCAAACTGGACATGTTCGCCAACGAACTGCTCACTTTCCTGACGACCGGCAAGCCCTATTCCATCAATGCCGAGCCGCATGAAAAAACAGCGGTGCCGCCAGTAGTCCATCACATCAAACGGGGGTGAGCATGGCATTCGGAGGATTCGAAAACAAACATGGCAGGACACCGATGGCCGAAATGAACATGGTACCGTTAATCGATGTCATGCTGGTGCTGCTCGTCATTTTCATCGTCACTGCGCCGCTTTTGTCGCATTCCGTCCGTATCGAACTGCCTCAGGCCAGTTCCAAAAGCATCGAGGCAGCCCCCGACAAAATCGACCTGGCCATCCAGTCGGACGGCGAGCTTCTGTATAACGGAACCCCTGTCGGACGCAACACGGCACAGACGCTTTTCGCGGAAGCGGCAAGGAAAACCCCCATGCCGGAAGTCCATATCCATGCCGACAAACATGCCGACTATCAATATGTCGCACAAACCCTGTCGGATGCCAGTCGCGCCGGCCTGACCACCATCGGTTTTATAACCAGACCACAAAAACAATAAATCTCCATCCCTTAACTGCGGGAAAATACAAATGAAAAAATTTTACAAGCTGGGCATAGGCCTCGCCTCTGCCACACTCTGCCTTGCGCCCATGGCACATGCGCAACAGGATGAAACACTGTCGGAAACCACACATAACGTCGCGTCAGACTGGAAAACCCGCGAAGAATCG
>CASETG010000074.1 GCA_949290765.1 Oxalobacter formigenes
GCTTATCTGACCGGTGACATCGAGACCGGCGCCACTCATCTGGCCTGTCACCGTCAAATCGCCGCCTACCGTGCCATTACCGGTGACGTCCAGCTTACCGCCTACCGCACCATCACCGGTGATATTGAGACTATCACCTGAGACAACTTGAGCATTTGCTATGTTTATCGCACCATTTGTTGCAAATATTGCTGCACTGGCAATCATTGCAACAACCAACTTGGTTCCCGATTTTCCAATAGCCTTTGCTAGTTCACTGGCAACAACCAGCATACCTCTGGCGCGGTTGAATATCACCCTGTATATCTTGTTCACATTTCTCTCCTTCATCATCATGTTTATTTGTATGGAGTAACCCACTCAAGATGACGGCATTGCCAATGTCTGTTATTAAGCATTAACAGACAAAAGAAAGAAATGTAAAACTTTGATTTAAATAATATTTTTCCGCAAAGATCTATCTGTACAAAAAGAAAATGCCATGTTTTCGCAATGATTATGAAATCGATATCTTGTTTATTGCATTACAGAATGTTACTGTTTGGCAGTCATGATGTACGGTCTGTTAATGCTTATTATCATTCGTATGCTTCGTTACATTTACACAACAAACTCATAACTGAAGCAAACCAGCCTGCCTTCCCAGCCATTCAGCAAAACCACAGTCCCACGATGCACATCCACCGTACTGCACGCTTGCACAAAAAGAATACCGTTGATAATTCAGATAAAAAGAAAGATATGTCTGCAAGACACATCATATGGAATGACCTTTTCGCCACACATGACACAAGTGCGATGTCTTGCTGATCATTCAAAAAACGACATCACGCCTGACCGATTCAAATGAACGAACCGATTCGGATAACAGCTTGCGCCACTGCCGGCGGTCTGTCGGCTGTCCGAACCGGACAGGTTTTTCTCTGTCTCCCGGAAAACCATCCATCAGCTCCAACGCTTGTGACAGGCAATCGAAACCATGTTCCAGCGTTTTTCTCGCACGCATCCCCAGCGCATTTTGCCCGACCAGCATGACAAACTCCGCACACAACGAACGATCCGCTATCCTGTGCCAGTCATCCGGTGAGAAAAAGGACAACCCAACCATTTCGATATCATCGGGCACATCCAGCATATCTTCCAGACAGACAATCAGATTGCGCAAGCGACCTTCCAGAATCGTCCCGTACATATAGACAAAAAGCTGGACATGGTTGTCACGCTGTTTTTTGACATGAAAGGCAAGTACCGCAATCAGTACCAGTACGACCACAATACCGGCAAGCGGCAATATTTCCTGCATGGCGAACAATCCGGATAAGGTATTTCAGGCCGGCGATGCCTTACCCGAAACAGGCAAAGCCATCCGGCACATCAAACGACTTTCGCTATCATAAAAGCCCTGACAGTTTCTGGCTATACCGACAGGCAATGTGCTTCCGGTCTGTCGTTTTTCCGAAAATATCCGGCACTCTGCATGCACGCCAGGACACGACAAACCGTTACCGTAAAAGGCAACCGGACACGCATACATCCGTGCTCAGTCGGTCTCATTATATTTTCTGTCCGAACCACGTGCTTTTTCGACAGGATATTTCAGGGCGTTTTTTTCCATTTTCCGCAAGGCAGCCCGTTGCAAATCGATTTTGGCCAGCGATGCAAAACGTATCAGGTAAAGCAGAATATCTGCCAGTTCTTCTTCGGTATGCTCCCGTACCGCCGGTTCGGCATCGATTTCTTCCCATCCATGCTGTCCACGTGTCCACTGGAAAATTTCCAGCAATTCCGAAGCCTCCACGGAAAGCGCCGAAGCGATATTTTTGGGTGTATGAAAACGTCGCCAGTCACGTTCATCGGCAAACCGTTCCAGTACCTCCGCCAGCATCGCATCATCGATCATCATTAGCCCCTTGTCCGTTCATCATGGGCAATGTCTGTCATGGCCTGTTCATGAGCGGATGCCTCACCTGCCATCCTGATTTTTCCGAAATCACGTCCACTGGGTTGCTGATAGGCAAACAGGCCGAACCGGTGAAGAATGGAATAGAGATGATCGAAAATATCCGACATGATCGCTTCATACTCATTCCAGTCCGTCGTTGTCGTATAACAGTAAATCTCGATCGGCAACCCCGTCGGCCCCGGATTCATCTGGCGAACCAGTATCGTATCGTTTTTGGCGATGTATGGATGGTTATGCAAAAACTGCTCCACATACGCGCGGAACGTCCCGACATTGGTCAACTGGCGACGAATCGGAAAACCGTTTTTTCCATCTTCGAACTGGCGATTCCATTCCGCGATTTCCTTATCTTTCGTTTCGAAATAATGGCGCAAAAGCGGCATTTTCAGGAGAATTTCCCGTTCCTGTTCCGTCAGGAAATGAATACTCGTCTGGTCGATATAAATAGCGCGTTTGATACGCCGCCCACCCGATTCCTGCATACCGCGCCAATTCTTGAACGGGTCGGTAATCAGACGGCGCGTGGGAAACGTCGTAATCGTCCTGTCGAAATTGCGGACCTTGACGGTATGCAAGGCGATGTCGATTACCGTTCCATCCGCATTGAGATTCGGCATCTCTATCCAGTCACCGACCTTGACCAGGCCATTGGCGGAAATCTGGATACTTGCGACCAGCGAAAGCAACGTATCCTGAAACACCAGCATCAGCACCGCGGCCATCGCACCGAGACCGGACAGCAACAAAATCGGCGACTTGTCGATGAGCGTTGAAACAACCAGAATCGCCGCAATCAGGTAAATACCGAGTTTGACCAGCTGGATATATCCCTTGATCGGGCGACTGGCTGCAATCGGCCGCTGGTTGTACAACGCTTCCACAATATTGAGAACGCCGCACAACGCCAGGGCAAGCGTCAGAATGATGAACGAAGCGGCAAGCGCACGAACGATATAGGCGACCTTTTCCGGAAGATGTGGAACCCATGCAATGCCGTTCGTAAAGACCGTTGCCGGCACGATATTCGATAACCTGGCGATGACCTTCTCGATCAGATTGCCCCCGACATCCGGTATCGGCGACAGTTTCAGCGCACGACGTACCAGACGGAGCAATACTTTCTTGACGATGAAATTGAGTATCCACGAAATCGCTATCAGCAAGGCAAGCGCCGCGAGCGTATATAAAAATGGCGAATCGTCGAAAAAGGAAAGATACTCGTTAATCAGTAACATCATGTTGGCTATCCGTTTGGCAATGCGGACGACAGACACTCGGAAATCATACTGTCAGACGCCCCTTTCGTTATCGCAGTGGAATATAGCATATTCCACTTTTGCAGGCTTCATACTCCGCATGAAAACGTGCCATCGTCCGTATGACACCCTCTGATACCGACGCCATGATATCCGCCTGATAACGAGAAACAGCGATTTTCCATCCTTGTACGACGCATTCGCCGGTGAAATTGGTATCATGAGCGATTATCTATTCGACAAACAGGGATTGCCAGCATGACTACCGCATCGAACGATCAGGACTTTCCGCCAAAGGGGCTGAACCCCGAATCCGTATGGAAACATTTTGCCGCACTGTGCAGGATACCTCGCCCGTCCAAACACGAGGAACGCATCCGTGAATATCTCGTGCAATGGGCGAACGATCAGGGACTGGAAAGCCTCATCGACCGCGGCGGCAACCTCATCATCCGGAAACCGGCCAGCCCGGGACGCGAAAACGCACCCGGCGTCATCCTTCAGGCACATCTGGACATGGTCTGCCAGAAAAACGACGCCGTCACGCATGATTTTCTCAACGATCCCATCCGCCCCGCTATTCGCGGCAACCTGGTACTCGCCGAAAACACGACCCTCGGAGCGGACGATGGCATCGGCGTCGCGCTGGCGCTTGCGGCACTGGAAGACCGAACACTGGTACATGGTCCCCTCGAAGCCTTGCTTACCGTCGATGAAGAAGAAGGCATGGGGGGTGCCAACAAGCTGGAAACCGGCATATTGCGCGGCAACATCCTGCTCAATCTCGACAGCGAAACCTGGGGAGACTTTTGCCTGGGCTGCGCCGGCGGCATGGATATTTCCGTCTCCCGTCCCGGCCATTCCGAATCCATCCCGTCAGGCTGGAAAACCATCCGCATCCGTGTCGCCGGCCTGCGCGGCGGACACTCCGGCATCAACATCCACGAAGGACGCGGAAACGCCATCAAAATACTGGTACGGGTATTGAATGCGCTGCAATCGTCCCTTTCACTGCGCCTTGCAAGCCTGACCGGCGGTACGGCACGCAACGCCCTGCCCCGCGAAGCATCCGCCGTCATCGCCATCCGCCCGGACGATATGGACATGCTCAGGGAACGCCTCCGGCAATGGCAAGCGATCATCCGGCACGAACTGGCTGGCGTCGATGAACAAATCTGCATCGACTGCGAACCGGCCACCGCAGGAAACATCATGTCCGCCGACGACCAGAACATCTGGCTGCATACCCTGAACGCCGCTCCGCATGGTGTATGGCGCATGAGTCCGTCTGTTCAGGGCGCACCGGAAACATCGAACAATCTGGGAACGGTCGATCTGCAACCGGACGTCGGTACCTGTACGCTGATGGCGCGTTCGACAATCGACAGTGCCTGCAACGCACTGGCCGACGAAATCGCCAGCCTGTTCGCACTGTCCGGACTTTCTGTCGTGAAAGAAAACGCCTATCCGGGCTGGGCACCGGATACCGCATCTCCCCTGCTGGCGACTTGCCGGAAGGTTTACCGGCAAACCTTCGGCCAGGAACCCGCAACGCATATCATCCATGCCGGACTTGAATGCGGCATCCTCAAATCCAAATATCCGTCACTTGACGTCATCTCGTTCGGCCCGACGATTCACAGCCCGCATGCCCCGGGTGAATCCGTCGAAATCGACACGGTGGAAAAAGCATGGCAATTCCTGAAAACCCTGCTGGCCACCATCGACTGACGGCATACACGAAAAATTGCGCATCACCCGCCGGCAACATACCGGCGGATATTGCACTGACTGACAATATACCCACCGTCAGAAGGAGCATCGGCTGCCCGCCATATGACGGGCAATGCCAATCCGCAATATTCCTGCCATCCGACTGTCCGAAAACACGCACCACCCCTGTACCGGTTTCCCGTACGCAACAGAGGCATATCACCGGCACATATCACAGCCCGGCACGACAACAGGGCGATACGCCCTGCCCGTCATGCCGGACGGCGTGCTGCCAGTGCGCTGTAAAAGGCGACTTCGTTTTCCCAAAGCGTCGCCATATCGACCTGACCGCTCCGGAAAGCATCCAGAAAACCGGGGAGTGCGTCCATCGTGACATAGCGAATGGAAGGTGTCTTCTCCACATCCAGCCATGCATCCGGATCGTTGCCATACCATCCGATGGCATTGTCACCATCCATCAATGACGAGACATCCTTCGCCAGATTGTTCGGATTGTCATAAACATGGCAAAAATCGTCCCCGTCATCGGCAACCTGCAATTGCAGATAGCCACTCGGATAAAATATGACGCTCATCTCCATCAGCACCCCCGATTTTCCGTTATAAATCGTTTCAACCGGTTTCTATCATATCCGAAAACCACACTGAAAACCGTACCTGCCGGCATCCGCAATACTCCTCTCTCCCTGGCCAGAGAACACAAATACACCATTACAGGTACGGCAACACCGTCAGACATATCCCCCTCTGCGACTTGCCATACTTGACGGCAAACGGCTGCCTGATCGTTACCCGATCCGCCACTTAACCGATCGGGAATTGGCAACAGACAATCACGACACAGATCGAACAGACAAAAGCCAGCGTATCCATGATTTCCGAAATCATACCGTTCATCGCACCTCTCCTTTCATGTATATACTGTTAGTATATACAGTATACCATACTGTATAAATAAACAGCACCACTTTTCCTATCCATCCTCCTTCATGCAAGATCGCGATGACATACGTACCGTTACGCTGCACGATGCGGCAATGCCGGTTCCGGAAAAGCCATCTCTATCGCTCATCTGTAACGAACTGTAAAAAAACACTCCGCATACGGGATACCCTGCCATAATGTGTTCCACATCACCCTAATCAAGAAAAAACACCTGCAAACAGCAATGTTTGCAGGTGTTTTTTCATCTCCTCCACGCTATTTCACTCATCCCGCTTCCACACATCAAAATCGTCCGTTCATTGCCGATACGGGTAGTTTGGTGGATAACTGGGGAAAGTGGTGACCGCTGATTGCGCCTGTCCTCCGCCTGTGATTGCGCGTTGCATGTTGATTTGTATGCCGATCAGGCCGGCAACTTGTCGGCTGGCAAGGAAAACCTTCTGCCAGACGCATATTTCCGTTTTGACGATACCCGTATTGTCAGGCGTTTTCGTTTTCCTTCTTGCCGTTTTTTCGGGCATAAAAAAAATCTCCCGTCAGCAAAACGGGAGATTTGTACAGAGATCTGACAGGTATGGCTATCGATCACTCATTGATGTCGAGCAGACCGGAATAGCTGACGAAAGCCTTTTCGCCACGATAGATGGGCAACGGTTTTTCGCCTTCTTTCAGTGGCGTGTCACGCTGCTGGTTTTCATTGGCGAAACTGACATAAGCGAAATTGCCTCTGGCGCCTTTTGCCTTGTAGGCGGCCTCGATTTCATGGATATTGTCGGGAATTTTCGCTTCCTGCGGATAGCGGACAGCTTGCACGACGACCCATTGCAAACCGGTGTCGCCCCCCATCCAGATCGAGGGTTGCAGTTCCGGATTGCTGTTCGATGCCGTGACCTGCTCACCGCTTTCGACCAGATTCTTGCGAACGACCTGAACGGCGAAATCATGCAGTTCCCAATCGGTCATTTCGATTTTTTCATCGGTGACGAGATCGGGCGGATTGACAGGCTTGCGATCTTTCAGGGAAAGCAGTCCCCAGCCTTTTTCAGTCGGCAGCCAGTATCCGAACGAAAAGCGCATCGGCATGATGCAGGCGTGGCCTTTGCATTTTTCCGCGATTTTCTGCAAGGCCGCTTCGGAACCCGGTGTCTTGAGCTGACCGTCGGCATCCTCGATCCGGACGAAAAACAGCTGATT
>CASETG010000075.1 GCA_949290765.1 Oxalobacter formigenes
TGCGGCGCCGGCCTGGAATACGACGGAAGGTGCGTACACATCTTTTCCACTGAATTTGTTTCAAACAGGGCCAATGGAAGCCACAACTGTGTAGAATGCTTGTTTTATCATACACAGACAAACCGGGAAAACGCCGGCCAGAGCAGGATTATATAGATAAATGAACCCGACTCATAGAGGAAAAGTCAGCAAAGACATTAAAAAACAGGTCGATAATGAGGCGCTTTCGCCGATGGGACAGGTTCAGCTCGTCACCGCGACGGAAAACGACGAAGGACAGCGCATCGACAACTACCTGTTTAAAGCATTCAAGGGCATCCCCAAAAGTCACGTTTACCGCATCCTGCGCTCCGGCCAGGTGCGCGTCAACCGCAAGCGTGTCGACCAGACCTACCGGCTGGCGGCGGGCGACGTCATCCGCATTCCGCCCGTCAAGACCGCGCAACGCGATACACCGCGCATACCGGATGCCCGTTTCGACATCCTTTACGAAGACGACAGCATTCTGGTCATCAACAAACCGGCCGGCGTCGCCGTGCATGGTGGTTCCGGTGTCTCGTTCGGCGTAATCGAACAGCTGCGCGCCACGCGGCCGGATGCCCGCTTTCTGGAACTCGTCCACCGGCTGGACAAGGAAACGTCCGGCATTCTGGTTCTGGCCAAAAAACGTTCCGCGCTGACGAATCTGCATGAACAGATACGCGAGGGCAGTGTGGACAAGCGTTATCAGGCGCTCGTTCACGGCGACTGGAAAAACAAACGGCAACATGTCCGTCTTCCACTGCTCAAGTACCATACCGCGGAAGGCGAGCGGCGGGTCAGGGTCGATGCCGCCGGTCAACAGGCGCATACCGTTTTCAATGTCCTGAAGCATTACCCGGATTTCACCCTGCTGGAAGCGGAACTGAAAACCGGACGCACCCACCAGATACGTGTGCATCTGGCGTCTTCCGGACACGTCATCGCCGGAGATGAGAAATACGGCGACTTCGAGCTGAACAGGCAACTGCAAAAAGGTAAAAAGGGAGAAAACGCTCTCAAACGCATGTTCCTGCACGCCTGCCGGATCACCTTCATCCATCCCGATACGGGAAAACCCATGACGATCACCGCGCCATTGCCCGTGGAATGCAGCGGTTACCTGAAAGCACTCGAAGCCGGAAGCGACAAGGATTCCTGAAAAAAGTTGGGGTAAAATGCGCTCAGTGTCATGTCATACCGGGCCGCGGCAACAGCGGCCCCGGTGCATGTTCTTCCTAACGCCACTATGTCAAAACACACTTTCAACCTGATCGTTTTCGATTGGGACGGTACCCTGATGGACAGCACGGCAGCCATCGTCAAAAGTCTTCAGGATGCCGCACTCGATCTGGGCTTGCCCATGCCGGGCAGGCAAGAGGCCTCCCATGTCATCGGGCTCGGCCTGCGTGAAGCGCTGGAGACCGTCCTGCCCGATTTGCCGGCGCAATATTATCCTGAACTGGTCGCGCGTTATCGCATCCATTTTCTGGAAAACAGCCGCAAAACCATGCTTTTCGACGGCGTGAAAGCCATGCTTGACGATTTGAAGCGGCAGGGGCATCTGCTGGCCGTCGCAACCGGCAAGAGCAGGGCGGGTCTGAACCACGCCTTTGCGGAAACCGGCCTGCAAGACATCTTCGATGCCAGCAGAACCGCAGACGAGACATGGTCCAAACCGCATCCGGCCATGCTGCTCGAACTGACGGAACAACTGGGCGAGCCGGTGAGCGGCACGGTCATGGTCGGCGACACGACCCATGATTTGCAAATGGCCCTCAACGCCGGCGCAGCCGGAGTCGCCGTCCAGTACGGCGCCCATCCGGTCGAAGAACTCAAGCGCCTCAATCCGCTGTATACCGCCGAATCGGTCGCCGATTTGCACCGGTGGCTGAACCGGCATGCCTGAAACCTCACCTGATATGAAACGGGATTGTCATGAATGAAAACGGCTGGGAACGCGAAGTTCTCGAAAAACTGATGTTCCAGACCCTCAAGGAGCAGCGCGCACGCCGCCGCTGGGGGATTTTTTTCAAGCTGACCACCATCGTGCTGGTCATTTTCGCCATCGTTTCCATCCGCAACCTGTCGTTTACGGAAAGCGAGGGTGCACCTGTACAGCAGCATACCGCTCTGATCGAAATCAACGGCACCATCGAACCCAACGGAAACGCTTCCGCCGCCAACATCATCAAGGCGCTGGACAAGGCGTACGAAGAACCGACGGCCACCGGCGTCATCCTCAAGATCAACAGCCCGGGCGGAAGTCCCGTACAGGCCGGCATGATTTACGATGAAATCCGTCGCCTGCGCCAGGTCTATCCCGACAAGCCGCTGTACGTCGTCGTCGAGGAACTGTGCGCGTCCGGCGGCTACTATGTCGCGGCGGCTGCCGACAAGATTTATGTGGACAAGGCCAGCATCGTCGGCTCCATCGGCGTCATGATAAACGGCTTCGGCGTGACGGGGCTGATGGACAAACTCGGTATCGAACGCCGATTGCTGACGGCCGGCGAATACAAGGGATTTCTCGACCCGTTCAGCCCGCAAACGCCACAGCAGGTGAAATACGCCCAATCCATGCTGAACCAGATTCACCAGCAATTCATCGAAGTCGTCCGCGCCGGACGGGGAGAGCGCCTGAAGGAAAACAGCGAAATTTTCAGCGGGCTGGTCTTTCTGGGGCCTGAAGCCATCCGGCTGGGACTGGCGGACGATCTGGGAACGGTCGAAAGCGTCGCGCGAGACATTATCGAGGCACCCGAAATCGTCGATTACACCGAACAGGAAAAACTGGCGGACCGCGTCCTGAAAAAATTCGGCGCGTCTGTCGGCTACGGCGCCGCCAGGGCAGGCCTCGACTGGAATCCTGTCTCCGTGCGATAACGCCCGTCAAAACGCCCGGTCAATCCGCAAAATGCTGACGCCGGACATTTAGCAAATCCGCCATTACCTGTTACTATAAGGAAAATCGGTGCAGGGAAAAGCCCGAAAGATGGTCATGGCGGATTTTGCTTTCTCTTGGAGCTCGCGGCGTGTCGATGAACATATTTTCCGGAATACTGGCCAGCGCGACAGCCGTATGGCTGGCGATGGCTCCCGTTGCGGCGGAAAACACCGGCACGCGACAGACCGGCCAGAGCGAACTTTCCCCACGACAGCAACAAGCCATCCGCAACGCCTTTTCGGGACTGCATACGAAAGCGGAACGGGTCATGGCCATGCAAATGAGCGATGCCCGCAAAGTGGCGGAAACCATGTGCCGTCCGCTTGCACTGGAATATTTCAGGGAATGCTATGAGACGGCAGACCGTGTTTTTCTCGGCACCGGCAAGGACGACAGCCTCATCCTTCACGGAAACAGCCGGCTGACCGGAACGGGACAGGTCAGGGAAGGTTTCAACTGGCATTATTTCACTTTCGATTGCCAGCTCAACCCGGCCACAGGTTACGCCACATCGTTTTCGGCGAACCTGACGCGAACGGAAAGTTTCCGGCGGCAACCCCTGTAACCGGACATGTCAGGAAATAGGAATATCATGCGAAAACACGATATTGCGGGTGTAATGGCCATCATATGCGGACTGGCGTTTTCAGCCGGCGCGGCCATGGCGGAAACGACCGAACCCCCGCTCAATCCCGCAGACGCGCCATCCGAATACCGCAAGGACAGCGCCGTCATCGACATCAACCTGTTACGCAAGCGCATCTTGGAAACGCCGCGGCAAGTCAATATCTGGATTGACAATACCTACGGCTTCCAGTTCATCTATCCCGCACATATCAAACCGGCACGGAAATTCACAGCAGATTCATTCCAGGACGGCAACTGGAGCTGGTTCGGCAAAAAGGACCAGGGACACCCGCTGGTTTCGCTGGCGTTGCCCGGCACACCGCAAAAAACCACGGTCGCCGAAGTCCGCATCGGCGTCAGCGATGATGCCGATACCGTCGCCCAATGCCGCAAACTGCCAGAAAACGCGGCGCAGGACAGCCTGAAAACGTTCCGTCACCGCGGCACGCTCTATACCTTCTTCAGCGGTGGCAAAACCCGGGCGAACCGTTCCCTTGCGATACATACCTACCGCACGGTTCACCATAATCACTGTTATTCCATCGAACTGATGGTCTATGGCACCAAACCGGATACCATGAGCCCACCCGACTATGGCGCCATGAATCCGGACGAAGCCATGAGCCGTCTGACCAGCCTCTGGCGGCAGATGGACTTCCAGTGGCTGCCAGAAACGTCCTCGAGCCAGCCATGACCCCCTTGCTCATCGCACTGATACTGCTGGCGCTGCTGCTACTCATCAGCCAGCTTTTCCGCCTTCTCCGGCAACATGGAGAAAACAGGCAAGAAGACAGGCGCACGCTTGCACTTCAGGAACACGTCGCGCGGATGTTGCAGACACTGGATCTCGACCGTGCCGACAAACTCATGATCGTGGCACACCCCGATGACGAAACCATCTGGGGAGGCGGGCATCTGCTCCAGGACAAGGGTCGCTATCTGGTCGTTTGCGTCACTGCCGGAACCGACCCGGTCAGGGATGAGGAATTGCGCAAGGCCATGGCCATATGCGACGCCCAGTATCTCCGGCTCGGCTTTCCCGACCTCGACGCTATGAACAAACAGGATCGCTGGAAAACCGCCGGTATCGACATTCGCGCGACGCTTGCCAATATCATGACCGCCAGGGCCTGGAAAACCATCGTCACGCACAACCCGCGGGGAGAATACGGACACCGCCACCACAAAATGACGAGCCGTTTCGTCACTTCCATTTTCAAAAGAAAAATCCGGCATGGCGACCTGTATTATTTCGGCGTCTATTACAAACCGCGCTACCGCAAAAAACTCGACCGTCACCAGCCGCTGCCCGACGACATCGTCGCCACCAAGACCGGAAAAATGCTGCCGGTCTATGCCAGCCAGTCGGGACCGCGCAAGTCTTATGAGCACATGTTCCGGTACGAAGACTGGCTCAGACATGACCGATGGAACGGCTTTGTCATCCTGCTGCGAAGCCGCAATATCATTCCGTAACCCCGCGACCGGCCCATGGGCCGTCATACCGTCCGATACCCCTGTGCTTCATGCCATCCGGCGCCACGTTCCATCGCTTCGATGAGCGAGGAAGGTCACACCATGCCTGACTTCCGTCTTCGCACGGACGATACCTGCCGGCTTTCGCCGGAAAGCGGGGCTGGCAGCAGCGTTCCGGTACACCGGCCCGGGCAGCCGTTTCCGTTACACCGTCATTCCAGACAGCGCATCGATTCATATACTGAAAATATAAATCAAAAACTTAAAAAGTATTTTTTATATAGATAATGACGCGCTAAACTGTACATAGACAGTCAAAGCGTTTCGCTTTTCCGAAGAAGGAGAAAGATCATGAACGTCATTATCACATTCGTCAAAAACTGGACGTTGCCGCTCGCCATTGTCGTCGGCGCGATCGGTTTTCCTTTGTGGAGACATTT
>CASETG010000076.1 GCA_949290765.1 Oxalobacter formigenes
TTTCATGAATACACTCATCTGGTTCGTTGTTCTGTACTGGATCATTTCCGTCGGCATTGGAATATATGCGGCGCGTTATGTCAGAAATTCAAAAGATTATGCGATCGCCGGCCGTTCGTTGCCGATGTCTGTCGTGACCGCTACGGTGTTTGCGACATGGTTCGGTTCTGAAGCGGTTCTGGGGATTCCCGCCACTTTCGTCAAGGATGGCTTTACCGGCGTGATCGCCGATCCGTTCGGCTCCGCCATGTGCCTGGTGCTCGTCGGCATTCTGTTCGCCAAGCGGCTGTACCGGATGAATCTCATGACGATCAGCGATTACTATCGCAATCGTTATGGCAGAACGGTCGAGGTCATCGTATCGCTTTGCATCGTCATTTCCTATCTCGGCTGGGTCGCTGCCCAGATCAAGGCGCTCGGACTGGTGTTCAACGTTATTTCCGGAGGCATCATTTCCATGAATATGGGGATGGTGATCGGTTCCGTCAGCGTACTGGTCTATACTCTGATGGGCGGGATGTGGTCGGTCGCGATTACCGATTTTCTGCAAATGATCATCATCGTGATCGGTATTCTTTATATCGGATGGGAAGTGTCCGGTATGGTCGGCGGCGCAGATGTCGTTATCCGGCATGCTGCCGAAGCCGGAAAATTACGGATTTATCCGAAACCCGAATTGAGGGACATTCTCTGGTTCTTCGGTGCATGGATAACGCTGATGTTCGGTTCGATGCCGCAACAGGATGTTTTCCAGCGGGTGGCCTCCTCGAAAAACGAGAGCGTGGCCAGAAACGCTTCGGTCGTCGGTGGTATTTTCTATTTGCTGTTCGCGCTGGTTCCGATGTTTTTGTGCTATGCCGCCACGCTGGTGGATCCCTCGCTGGTGGAACAGTATATCGATCAGGATTCCCAGATGATTCTGCCGGTCATGATCATGAGTTATATGCCTGTTTTCGCGCAGGTCATGTTTTTCGGCGCCCTGCTCTCTGCTATCAAGAGCTGCGCCAGCGCCACGCTGCTTGCGCCGTCGGTGACTTTCTCCGAAAACGTCATGAAGGAAATGTTTCCCAACATATCTGACCGGCAATCCCTGATGATGATGCGTGTCGTGGTGCTTGTTTTTGCGGGAATCGTCACTATCTTTGCCATGAATTCCGATTCAAGCATTTTCGAGATGGTGGAAAACGCCTACAAAATCACGCTGGTGGCAGCGTTCGTTCCGCTGATATTCGGATTTTTCTGGAAGTATGCCAATAATCGCGGTGCGCTGACATCCATCGTTTTCGGACTGACGGCGTGGGTATTGATGGAGCTCGTTTGTCCGGATGGTGTTTGCCCGCCGCAGCTGGTCGGTTTCGGAATGAGTCTGGTCGGGATGGTCGCGGGCTCGTTGTTGTCCGGACGAACCGGAAAAACGGCATGAGCCTGATTTCGTGTATTTATTTTTGAAAAGAACTATAATCTCGTGCTTACGGGATTTTTTGGAGTTGAAAATGCCAATTTATGCGTATCGTTGTGAAGAATGCGGTTTTTCCAAGGATGTTCTGCAAAAATTGTCTGACAAACCTTTGACGGTTTGTCCTTCCTGCGGTAAAGAAAGTTTCAGAAAACAGCTGACGGCTGCCGCTTTCCAGCTGAAAGGAACAGGCTGGTATGAAACCGATTTCAAGAATGACCATGGCGGTCATGCACATGCGGGTGGCTCGGCGTGCAGCTGCTGTCCGATGAGCAATCCGGATACCGGTACATGCGGTTGATATGAACAGGTCTGCGTGGTCAGACCTGTTTTCGATTCAGATGCAAGGTGGCCTGCCTGCATCATGGTGTGAATGGGAACATTCGACAGATCACGAACCTTTACAGATAAATAGATAAAAAAGTAGATAGCTATGTCCATGCGAACGAATTATTGTGGCCTTACCACCGAAGCATTGCTCGGTCAGACTGTAACCTTGTGCGGCTGGGTTCACCGGCGTCGCGATCATGGCGGTATCATATTTATCGATATGCGGGATCGTGAGGGACTGGTTCAGGTCGTGTGCGATCCGGACCGTCCGGATGTGTTCAGGGTCGCCGAATCGATCCGGAACGAGTATTGCCTTCAGGTGACCGGTATGGTACGTGAACGTCCGGCCGGTACGGCCAACGACAATCTGGCATCGGGCAAGATCGAGGTGTTCTGCGAAAAACTGGAAGTCCTTAATCCTTCGGTCACGCCTCCGTTCCAGCTCGATGATGAACATCTGTCCGAAACGACACGTTTGACTCACAGGGTGCTCGATTTGCGCCGCCCGCAGATGCAGAACAATTTGCGTTTGCGTTACAAGGTCGCCATGGGTGTTCGCCGTTATCTGGATGAAAACGGTTTCATCGATATCGAAACGCCGATGCTGACCAAATCGACGCCGGAAGGTGCGCGTGATTATCTTGTTCCTTCGCGTGTCAATCCCGGAGAATTCTTTGCTTTGCCACAGTCGCCGCAGCTGTTCAAACAGTTGCTGATGGTTGCGGGTTTCGACCGTTATTACCAGATTACGAAATGTTTCCGTGATGAGGATTTGAGAGCGGATCGCCAGCCTGAATTCACGCAGATCGACTGCGAAATGTCTTTTGTGGAAGAACAGGAAATCCGCGATCTCTTCGAAAACATGATTCGCCATATTTTCGCCACGACGCTGGATACGGAGTTGCCGAACCCGTTCCCGGTCATGACCTATGAAATGGCGATGGCGAAATACGGTTCCGACAAGCCGGATTTGCGTGTGAAGATGGAATTCACCGAACTGACGGATGTCATGAAAGACGTTCCCTTCAAGGTGTTCAGCAATGCCGCCAATATGCCGGGCGGTCGTGTGGCCGCGTTGCTGGTTCCGGGCGGTTCTGTCGAAGGTTCCGGTATGCCGCGTTCGGAAATCGATGCCTATACGCAGTTCGTTGGGATTTATGGCGCGAAGGGACTGGCCTATATCCGCGTCAACGATATCAGCAAGGGGGCAGCCGGATTGCAATCGCCGATCGTCAAGAATCTGACGGATGAAGCGATCAAACAGATTCTGGAACGCACGGGCGCGAAGAACGGCGACCTGATTTTCTTCGGTGCGGACAAGGCACGGATCGTCAACGATGCACTGGGCGCACTGAGAAACAAGATCGGTTATTCCGATTTCGGTCAGGCTCACGGTTTGTTCGAGGATACCTGGAAACCGTTGTGGGTAGTCGATTTCCCGATGTTCGAATACGATGAAGGCGAAAATCGCTGGGTCGCTTGCCATCATCCGTTTACTTCTCCGAAGGACGGTCATGAAGATTTCCTGGAAAGCGATCCGGGACGTTGCCGCGCCAAGGCGTACGATATGGTATTGAATGGCTGGGAACTGGGTGGCGGTTCGATTCGTATCCACAAGGAAGATGTCCAGAGCAAGGTATTCGGTGCGCTGAAGATCGGAGCTGCCGAAGCCAAGGAAAAATTCGGTTTCCTGCTCGATGCATTGCAGTATGGTGCGCCGCCGCACGGTGGTCTGGCTTTCGGACTGGATCGTCTCGTGACCTTGATGACCCGTTCGGATTCCATCCGCGATGTGATCGCTTTCCCGAAAACGCAGCGCGCACAGTGTCTGTTGACACAGGCGCCATCGGCGGTCAGTGAAAAACAGTTGCAGGAATTGCATATCCGTCTGAGAAAGATCGAAACGGCACAGCCTGCCTCTTGAGGGAAAGGGAGCGAAAGGCTCCCTTGTTTTATTGTGAATGTGACATACAAGATTCCGCAATCGGTTCTGGTCGTGATTTACACGAAGGAACTGGATGTGTTGCTGATCGAGCGTGCAGACCGTCCGGGGTTCTGGCAATCGGTGACGGGATCACGCGATTCGCTCTCGGAACCGCTGGAACAGACGGCCGTGCGCGAGGTGTTCGAGGAAACGGGGATAAGGGTTGTCACGACCGAACCCCGTACGGAACGTCATGAGGTGTCTTTCGATTGTCTGCGTGACTGGAAAACCGAAAATGTCTTTGAAATTTTTTCGGTATGGCGGCATCGTTTCGCACCCGGCGTGACGGAAAATACGGAGCATGTGTACGGGCTTTTGGTACCTGAAAAATTTCCGGTGGTCCTCGCGCCGAAAGAGCATCTGAATGCGGTATGGCTGCCTTATCGTGAGGCAGCTGCGAAATGTTTTTCCTATACGAACCGCGATGCCATTTTGCAGTTGCCTAAGCGCGCCATGTTGTCTGACTGAGTGTCGTAAAAAAAGCCGGTTCGCACGAACCGGCTTTTTTGTTGCGTGACAGGAAGGTTTATTCGACCTTGGCCTGTTTCATGAGACCCATTTCATATTCCTGCCATTTCTTTTCTTCGAGAGCGGCCTTGATTTTCGGTTTGACCTGATCCAGTGTCGGCATGGTGGCCTTGCGGACATCGACTACCTTGAGGATATGGTAGCCGAACTGGGTCTTGACCGGGGTTTTGGATGTCTGGCCTTTCGGCAGTGCGACCATGGCGTCAGAGAAAGGCTTGATGTAGTTGGACGGGGATGCCCAGCTCAAATCTCCGCCATTGACGGCAGAGCTCTGGTCAATGGATTTTTCCTTGGCCAGCTTCTCGAAGCTTGCGCCTTTGTTGATTTGGTTGATGATATTCTGTGCTTCGGCTTCGGTTTTGACCAGAATATGTTTGACGTGGTACTGCTTGCCGTTTTGCTGTGCGGCGACGCGGTCGTATTCCGCCTTGACTTCCTTGTCAGATACGGGATTTTTCTTCAGGTAATTTGAGCGCAAGGCGTCGATCAGGATGCTGCGTCTTGCGAATTCCAGCTGTTTCCTGACTTCGTCGGTCGAGGCGATGTTCTGTTTTTCGGCTTCCTGTACAAGGACTTCTCGCAGAACCAGCTTGTTTTTGACGTCCTGTCTTAACTGTGGGGTGTCTTTTTCACCATAGCTGACCAGTTCCTTGACCAGTGCATCGGAATAGGATGCCGGAATCGGTTTGCCATTGACGACAGCCAGATTCTGGGCCAACGCAGCGGTGGACATGAGGGAAAGCGATACGGCGCTTAAAACCAGAGCCTTTTTGATCATGGGATTTCCTTGCGAATTGATGACATCAAAAAATATTACTGAAAAAAGTAACGGTTCGCCATTTTGTTGCAAAAAATTACAAAACATTTGCATGCGGCGGTACGGTGTTTTTACTATACGCTTTTTTTGCGCAAAGTTTACATGGCAAGCGACCGGATTTGGTGACAGAATAACTTTTTACGGTTTTTCGCAGGATGCCGAAAGGCGTGCGGTAGGGTATCCGGTTTTCCCTGTCAGGTTCTCGTATGCAATATTTTGTCAAAATGCTTCGTTTGTTGCTGGCCGTATGGTTCGGTGTGAGCATGCCTGCAGTGCATGCGGCGAATCCCGACAAGGTGTTGCATTATGTTTTTACCGCAGCAGAGACCGGTTTCGACCCGGCGGTTGCGCATGATTTGTATTCGGCCCAGGTCATCAGTTCGATTTATGAAACGCTTTATACCTATGATTATCTGGCACGTCCGGTCAGGCTGGTGCCGCTGACCGCAAGCGCCATGCCGCATATCAGTCGTGACGGAAAGACTTACACTATTACCCTGAAAAAGGGGATTTATTTCGCGGACGATCCGGCTTTCGGCGGGAAAAAACGGGAATTGACGGCGGACGATTATATTTATTCTCTCAAGAGATTGCGTGATCCGCGTGTCCGTTCGGCATGGAGCTGGCTGGTGGAAGGCAAGATAGCCGGTCTGGATGATGTTGCCGCAAAGGCGGCGAAAACGGGGCGTTTCGATTATGCTTGTGCAGTTGCAGGGCTGGAACGGGTGGATCGCTATACGTTCCGGATTCATTTGACCCGCCCGGATTACAACCTGACCCATATTCTGGCGCATTTCCCGACCGGTGCTGTGGCGCGGGAAGTGGTGGAAAAATATTCTGGCGGCAGCGGGCAGATCATGGCAAATCCTGTCGGAACAGGGCCTTACAGGCTTGCGCAATGGCAGCGGGGCTCGAAAATCGTTCTGGATGCCAATCCGGATTACAGGGGATTTATCTGGCAGTTCGAGGCTTCGGCCGATCCGGATGACCGGCAAATCGTTGCGGACATGCATGGCAAGCGGATGCCGCAAATCGGTCGTGTGGTGATCGATGTCATTCCGGAGGACCAGTCACGCTGGCTGGCTTTCCAGAATCGTGAACTCGACTTGTTCAGTCTGGAAGGGCCGCTTGCGCCGAAGGCGCTGGATAACGGTCGGCTGAAGCCCGATCTGGTGGCCCGTGGTATCCGGTTGTCGCGTATCGTGGAACCGGAATTGACGCAATATTATTTCAATATGCGCGATCCGGTTGTCGGCGGGCTGTCGAAAGAAAAAATCGCATTGCGGCGTGCGATTGCCATGGCCCATAATGTCCAGGAAGAAATCGACGTGATCTGGAACGGGCAGGCACAGTTGCTGGAATATCCGGTGCCGCCCGGGATTGCGGGACATGATCCGGCGCACAAGAGCAGCATACGATATGAGCCGGATGTCGCCAATGCGCTTCTGGACCGTTTCGGTTACCGTATCGGTGAAGACGGTTGGCGTCAGCAGCCTGACGGCAAGCCGCTGGTGATCGTTTTTTCGGCAAGAGCCGATTCGACCGGTCAGCAACAGCTGGAGATGTGGAAAAAAACCTTTGACAGACTCCATATCAGAATGGAAAGCGACAAAAGGCTTTTTCCGGATATGCTCAAGGCGGAAAAACAATGTCGTCTGATGATGCGAACCAGCAACTGGATTGCCGATTATCCGGATGGCAGCAATTTCATGCAGCTTTTTTATGGGCCGCATGTCGGACAGAGCAATCATGGTTGTGTGGAAATACCCTTGTATGACCGGCTTTATGAGGAGTCGGCCGGCTTGCCGCAGGATGCGCGGCGCGATTTGCTGTATCACAAGATGGCAAGGGTTCTGGAGGTTTATACACCGATGCGGATAGGCTATGCGCGTTACCGGAATATGCTGGTGCAGCCTTATGTAATCGGTTACAAGAAACATCCTGTCATGCATAATGAGTGGGTTTATATGGATATGGACAACAGCAGGCGGTAATGGTGTACCTTTACAGCTTGTCCATGGTGAAACGATGTGAGTGAAACGCTGAATTTATGAACAAACGAATACCTGTACTGAAATCCCTGGTATGTGTCCTGTCGCTGGCTTTCTCGGCGATGGCTGTCGCTTCGGCAGAACGGCCGGTGTTGCCATTGCCTCAGGCAGGCGAGATCGAAGCGCAATGCAAGGCTTCTCTGGAAACGTTGAACCAGAAAGTTTCCGAGCTGGAAAACATTCCGGTCGAAACGGAAGAAGGCGCAGAGGCTTTCCGCAGGGGCTGGAACAACTTGCAAATCGGGATAGAAAATCTTCAGGGGCCCATGGCCTTGCTGAGTCAGGTATCGCCGGAGGCGGATGTCCGTAAAAATGCGGATGCGTGTTCGATCGATGTGCAGCGGTTCATTACGGATTTGTACCAGAACGGAAAACTGTACCGGAACATGCGCATTGTCCGCGTCAATGATGATGAAGAACGGAAATGGCGACAGGACAACGTCAGCGCCTATGAGGATGCCGGTGTGTCCCTGATGCCTGAAAAACGCCAGCGTGTGCGCCAGATTCTGGCCAGACTGGCGGAAATCGACCAGGAGTTCAACCGGAATATTCGTGAAAACAGGACAAAACTGACTTTCACGCCGTATGAATTGCAGGGATTGCCAAAGGAGTATATCGACAGGGTGCAGCGTGACGAGAAGGGCAATTTCCTGCTCGGTTTTTCGTATCCGGAATATATCCCGTTCATGCAGTATGCGGAAAACGACAAGGCGCGTGAACGGTACCGTTTCGCTTTCATCAACCGGGGAACACCGGCCAATCTCAAGCTGTTGCAGGAAGCGGTCAATTTGCGCCATGAAATGGCGGTGCTCTCGGGCTATCGCAGTTTTGCCGATTTCGCATTGCGCCGCCGTATGGCGAAAAAGCCGGTGGCGGTGGACAAGTTCCTCGAGGATGTCCGGAAAATCGTGGTGGCCCAGGAGAAACAGGAACTGGATGAATTGAGTGCCTTCAAGGCGGCGGTAAGGCAGATTCCGCTGAATCAGGCGGAAATCAAACGCTGGGATACCAATTACTGGCTGCAAAAGGTCAAGCAGGTTCGTTATAACATCGACCAGAATGTCTTGCGGCAGTATTTCCCGACAAAAGCTGCCATGGAGTGGGCGATGGGGCTTGCCAGTCAGTTGTACGGTATCGAGTTCAGACAGGCGGATGTTCCAGTCTGGCATTCCGATGTGTTGTATTACGACGTGATCGATACCACGACAGACAAGCAGATAGGCGGTATCTATCTCGATATTTATCCGAGAGACGGCAAGTATGGCCATGCCGCCGCTTTCCCGGTACAGGGCTCCAGTACGATGGAAAACCGGTTGCCCATTTCGGTACTGGTCGCCAATTTCAACCGGTACGGTCTGGATATGGACGAGCTGGAAACGCTGTTGCATGAATTCGGGCATGTGATGCACGGCGTGATGTCGAAAACGCGCTTTGTCGAACAGTCCGGCACCAGTGTGGAACGGGATTTCGTGGAAGCGCCTTCCCAGATGTTCGAGGAATGGGCGCATGATTATGAAGCGTTGTCGATGTTGCCGACCTATTGCGGCAATGCTTGTCCGAAGATCGACAAGGATATGCTGAGACGGCTCAATGAAGCGCGGCGTTTCGGACAGGGTATTTTCTATTCGCGGCAGACATTGTATGCACAGTACGATATGAAGATATATGGCGACAAGCCGGTCGATGTCATGGATACCTGGGTGGATATGGAAGGCAAGACGCTCCAGGGGTACGATCAGGGTACCCAGTTCCCCGGACAGTTCGGGCATGTCGTCAGCGGTTATTCGGCGGGATATTATGGTTATCTCTGGTCGAAGGTGCTGGCGCTGGATATGCTCTCGCGCTTCAATGGGCAGCTGATGAATCCGCAGGTCGGCAAGTTTTACCGGAAAGCGATTCTGGAACGCGGAAGCGAATTGCCGGCCGACCGGATGGTTCGGTATTTTCTGGGACGTTCGCCGGACAGTACGGCGTTTTATGAAGACATTCGCGGTCTTGAACCGGCGAAATAAGGTATCGTGCCGGTCGCGACCGGCACGATATGGCTGAGTGTCCAGACAGGAAGCGTCACATATTATGTTGCCTTATCTGATCCGTCGCCTCTGGCAGATGATCCCGACTCTTCTGGGAGTGCTGTTGCTGGTTTTTCTGCTTTTCAACTGGGTTGGCGGAGATCCGGCCTATGTGCTGGCCGGAAAAATTTCCAATCCCGAGCAAATCGCCAATATACGCCGGCAACTGGGTATCGACGAACCGTTGTATGTGCAGCTCTGGATATTTCTGAAACAGACCGTCTGTTTCGATTTCGGAAACAGCTGGAGTACGGGTGAATCCGTCTCGGGCATCATTCTGTCGCGTCTCGGTCCTTCGCTGACTTTGCTGGTGCCGCTGACGATTCTCGAAACGGGGCTGGCCATCGCGCTGGGGCTCGCGGTGGCCTATGTGCGCGGTTCGCTGACCGACCGCATGATCATGATTGTCTGTACCATCGGGATGTCGGTCAGTATTCTGGTCTATATCATCGTTTTCCAGTACTGGCTGGCATACAAGCTCGGATGGTTTCCGGTGCAGGGATGGGGGAGCGGCTGGCTGGAAAACCTGTTCCGGTATGCTTCGTTGCCGATACTGATTTTGCTGGTAGTCAGTATCGCGCCCAACCTTCGTTTGTACCGGACGTTCATGCTCGATGAAATCGGGCAGGATTATGTCAGGACGGCGCGCGCCAAGGGAGTATCGGAAAAAAGGATTTTGTGGGTACACGTATTGCGCAATGCGGCGATTCCGATCATTACCTATGTGATGTCGAATTTGCCGTCGCTGCTGATCGGTGCGTTTCTGGTCGAGCGGTTCTTTTCCATACCCGGTATCGGGCGTGAAATCATTCTGGCCGTGGAGCGCAGCGATTTTCCGGTTATCAAGGCCATTACGGTGTACGTCGCCATTGCGACGATGTTTTTCAATCTTGCCGCGGATTTGCTGTATCAGAAAATCGATCCGCGTGTGCGTTTGCGGTGATGGATATGACAAACCGGAAAGCGCAGTCTGACGGATTGTGGAAACTGACATGGAAGCGCCTGAGGGCGGACAGGGTCGCCATGTGCTCGATGGGGATCGTCCTGCTTTTTCTTGTGATGATCGTGTTGTCGGCATCCGGGCTGGTCGCATCGGATTGGTCGAGGGAAGTGGGTGTTCACTACGCACCGCCGGATTTTGTCGGTGAACAGGCGGCGGAGCGGCAGACGCAGACGGCTTATGGTGCTGAGGCTGATTTGCCCCCCGAAAATCCTGTTGACCCGTTAAGGGATGTGTTGCGGCAATTGCGGAAATCGATGTTGTCAGGGCAGGCGGTTTTCGACGATTACGGTATTGCCGATCCCTTGCAGGAAGAACTCGATGTCATCCGTCAGGCACAACAGGCAGAAGGGAAAACCGCAGACGACGATGAAGGTCGCCTGAAAACGCTGCCGTTCGGTGCGGACAAGTGGGGGCATGATGTCATCAAGAAAACGGTCAAGGGTTCTGAAACGTCCATTCTGGTGGGGCTTGTCGCCGCACTGGTGGCGACAGTGCTGGGGACGCTTCTGGGTGCTTTTGCCGGATATTTCGGCGGATGGCTGGATGACTTGCTCAACTGGTTTTACAACGTGTTCACGTCCATTCCCTATCTGTTGCTGATTCTGGCAGTGGCCGCCGTATTGCAAAGCAAAGGGGTGCTGACGATCATTCTGATTCTGGGGTTGACGGGGTGGACCGGTGTATTCCGTCTCGTTCGCGCCGAGTACATGAAGCACAAGGAGCGGGAATACGTACTGGCGGCCAGCACGATCGGGGCATCGGACTGGCGGAAAATGTTCATGCATATCTTTCCCAATGTCAGTCATATTTCACTGGTGCAGATGTCGATTCTGTCGGTCGGATTCATCAAGTCGGAAGTGATTCTGAGCTTTCTCGGTTTCGGGGTGCCGGTCGGGGTGGTGTCATGGGGCAGTATGCTCAACGAGGCGCAAAACGAACTGATTCTCGGGAAGTGGTGGCAGCTGGCGGCGGTGACTGCAGCCATGGCCGTTCTCGTGACGGCATTGTCGCTGTTTACCGATGGTTTGCGTGACGCGCTGGATCCGAAACTGAAACAGGGGGATGCATGAACGGGACTGAGTCTGAGCGTCTTCTGGAAGTGGACAATTTGCGCGTCTCGTTCAGGACAGGCAAAAAGACTTTTTTCGAGGCGGTCAAAGGCATTTCGTTTGTCGTCCCGGCAAACAGTACGGTTGCGCTGGTCGGCGAGTCGGGAAGCGGAAAATCGGTCAGTGCGCTGGCGGTCATGGGATTGTTGCCGCCTGAAAATGTCGTGATCGATGCCGCTTCGGATATCCGTTACAGGGGGAAAAGTCTCCTTGGTATGACGCCGCAGGAACGGCGCAAATTGTGCGGCTCGGAAATTTCCATGGTGTTTCAGGAACCGATGTCGTCACTGAATCCTGTGTTTACCGTAGGTGCGCAGATCGGTGAGGTACTTCGCCTGCATATGGGGATGGATGCACGACAGGCGAGAGAGCGTGCTATCGAATTGTTGCATGAAGTCGGCATCGTGGATCCGGAACACAAGGTGGATGCCTATCCGCACCAGTTGTCCGGCGGACAGCAGCAACGGGTGATGATCGCCATGGCGATCGCCTGCGAACCGCAGCTTTTGATCGCGGACGAACCGACGACTGCGCTGGATGTGACAATACAGCGGCAGATTATCGGACTGATTCAGGCTTTGCAGCGCAAACGTCATATGTCCGTGTTGTTCATTACGCATGATTTGCAACTGGTATCGGAAATCGCGGATGAAGTCATTGTCATGCGTTATGGTGAAATCAGGGAGCAGGCCGACGCAAAGACGGTTTTCGAGCGCCCGTCACACCCTTATACGAAAGCCTTGCTGCTGTGTCGTCCGCCGATGGATGCGCGTCCGCAGCGTCTGCCGGTGATCGAGGATATCATGGCATCGGGCGGAGAACCGCTTGCCGGTGGCCCCGACAGGATTCGGGGATATGCCGAGGATGATGAAATCGTGCTGGAAGTGCGGCATTTGCGCAAGCATTTCGAGGTCAGGGACGGTTTTTTCCGAAAAAGGGTGTTTGAAGCTGTTCGGGATGTGTCGTTTACGTTGCCGCGTCGCAGGACGCTCGGCATTGTCGGAGAGTCGGGTTCGGGAAAGACGACGCTGGGTCTGACGCTGATGCGTTTGCACAAGGCGACGTCGGGCCAGGTATTGTTTGAGGGAAACGATATTCTGGCGATGTCGGACAAGGAATTCATGCCGTACAGGCGGCGGATACAGATCGTGTTCCAGAATCCCTATGCGTCTCTCAATCCGCGTTTTACGATCGGGCAGATACTGATGGAACCGCTGACGATTCACGGAATCGGCGCAACGTCTTCGGAACGGCGTGAAATGGCATTCGACTGGTTGCGCAGGGTCGGTTTGCCGGCGGATGCGTTTTACCGTTATCCGCATGAATTTTCAGGTGGGCAGCGCCAACGGATCGCCATTGCACGTTGTCTGACGATGCGACCTGAGGTTCTGGTATGCGATGAATCGGTTTCTGCACTCGATGTTTCGGTACAGGCACAGACTCTCAATCTGTTGCAGGATTTGCAGGATGAATTCGGTTTGTCGTATCTGTTTATTTCCCATGATTTGTCCGTCGTGAAATATATGGCGGATGAGGTGATGGTCATGCAGCATGGTCAGGTCGTCGAGACGGGACAGTCCGACGCATTGTATCGGCATCCGTCACATCCCTATACGCAGGCATTGCTGGCGGCGGTTCCGAAAGACCGGTATCGTTTGATGGCTGGCTGACGGGGATATTTTTCGTCAATACCGGCGGTGTGTTTCCGGCAAAATCGCCGGATCACGGGCTTGCCAGGTTTGACAGTTTATAAAGCAGGCAGGAGTTATGGCGCTTTCCGCATCGATTTTCAAGGCGGCTGTCCGGATCGCCGATATGGACAGGTCGCATTACGGTACGTATTCATTGACGCTGGCGCGGCATCCATCGGAGACGGACGAGCGCATGATGGCGCGTTTGCTGGCGTTCATGTGTTATGCCGATGAACGGCTTTCGTTTACGAAGGGCTTGTCTGAAACGGATGAGCCGGATTTGTGGCTGCACGATATGCAGGGACAGGTGGCGTTGTGGCTCGAAACAGGGACGCCGACCTTGCGTCGTATCGTGTCGGCATGCCGCAAGGCCGAAAAGGTCGTGGTGTTCGCTTACGGGCGCGGCGTCATGCAATGGTGGCGCAAGAATGGTGCGGATTTCGGGAAAATGGGCAATCTCGAAGTGGTTTGCCTGCCGGAAGCGTTGACGGATTTCATGGCTGCGCGTGTGCATCGCTCGATGCAGTGGCAGTGTCTGGTTCAGGACGGGCAAATGACCGTTATGGATGAGACGGATACTTTTGAGTGGGACTGGCGCGGCAGTGTCAGGCTGCCTGCGCGCAAGGCTGTCCCGTGACGACCGTCACGGGACGCAAGGGTGTGTCAGGCCAGCAATTGGCGCAGCCAGTTGCCGAGGTCGTTGACTTCAGTGAGGGACATGGTGTGTGTCATGTGGTAGGCATTCCAGTCCACATTGTAGTTCAGCGCGCGCAACAGTCGCATGCTGTCTTCGCCACGCGAGAACGGAACGACTTCGTCCTGTGTGCCGTGTGCCAGAAAAATCGGGGTGTCCTGATTCGCGGGATGGCGTTCTTCGGGAAAGGAATAAATCAGCGGGACATAGCCGGACAGGCCGATGATGCCGCCCAGTTTTTCCGGAAAGCACAGGCCGGTGTAAAGTGCCATGGCACAACCCTGCGAAAAACCGGCAAGCAATATCCGTTCATAAGGTACGCCACGTTTTCTTTCCTGTTCGATGAGGACGGAGATGAGCCGCTGTGACTCATGGACGCCTTCGGTGTCTTCCATGTCGGAGTCTTCAAAACCGCTGAAAATATCGAACCATGCGCGCATCGGATAACCGGCATTGGCTGTGATCGGGCGTTCCGGAGCATGCGGAAAAATGAAGCGGATAGGCGGGCAGCCCGTGAGGTCGAATTCCTGGACCAGTGGAATGAAACTGGAGCCATGGTCTCCCAGACCGTGCATCCAGATGATGCTGGTTTGCGGGTCGGCGCCGGTATCGGTCTGGCTGTATTGCAAAAAGGTTCTGTTCATTGTTTTTCTCGTCGGTTAAACAGGTGGAAAAAACGGGTCAGCTTGTTTTGGTTTCCGGCCGCCATGCCTTGCATACGGTTTCGTTCGTTTCGATGGCAGGGCCACCGATGAGTTCGATGCAGTAGGGGATGGCGGTGAAAATGCCGGGTTCGGTGATATTGCCGTTTGCATCGCGTACACCTTCCAGCGTCTGGCGGATGGCGGCCGGGCGTCCCGGCAGATTGAGTATCAGGGCGGCATGGTCGGGGCGTTCGCAAATGACGGCGACTTGTCTGGACAGTACGGCGGTCGGAACGAAATGCAGGCTGATCTGGCGCATCCGTTCGGCGATGCCGGGCAGTTCGCGGGTGCCGACCGCCAGTGTGGCGTCCGGTGTCTGGTCGCGGCGGGATGGCCCGGTTCCTCCGGTTGTGAGGATCAGGGAACAGCGGTTTTCATCGACCAGTTCGTGTAATGTTTTTTCGATCTGTTCTCGGTCGTCCGGTATCAGGCGTGTTTCGAGCCAGTATGGCGATGTGATTGCGCCAGCGAGCCATTCCTTCAATGCCGGAATGCCCTGGTCGGGGTAGGTACCGTTGTATGCGCGATCCGATATGGAAACGAGACCGATCGAGATGTCTCCGGGTTTATGGTTCATGGTTTTCCTCATTGTCCGTGTCATGCAAGACCGTTTTTTCCGGTGATGGTTCAGTCATGATTTGTTTGAGCAGCCGGTATATTTCACGATAGGCTTTCGGTGGTTTGCCCCCTGAAATTTCTTTGCGGGCATTGCGGATGAGCGTTCGCAGTTGCTGGACGTCCGCATGGGGATAACGTTGCATGAATTCCGTAAGTGCCGTTTCTTGCGAGAGCAATTTTTCGCGCTGGTTTTCCAGTGCGTGCATGAAGACCGTGTCCGCGCGGGATTGTCCTTTCCAGCTTTCGATAGCTTCGTTGATTTTGGCGATGTCTTCTTCATCAAGCGAGCGCATGAGCTTGCCGATGTATTGCAGCTGGCGTCTTCTGCCTTCATGGTTTTTGATGCGGCGGCATTCGGAAATGGCGTTTTGCAAGTCTTCCGGTATTCCGATGCGGCCGACCCGTTCGGCTGATGTGCCGACCAGTTGTTCGCCGAGTTTTTGCAAGGCGGTCATTTCTCGTTTGCGTTGCGATTTGGATGGGCGGTCGTATTCTTCTCCGAATTCTTCAGACCGGAAACCGCAGTCGCCTCTGTTAGAATTTGGCATAATCGGACTTCTGTGTAAGGTCATTAAATCATTTGTATTTGGCTGCTATCATAACAGCCTTGACAATACCTTCAATAAGATAATCATCATGGTTGATCCCGATTTCATTTATACAAGCGATCAGTTGAAACAGATCGCCGAGGATACGTTGCGTTATGCACGGCAAAAAGGTGTTTCCGGCGCGGCGGTTGGCGTAAGCGAAGGAAACGGTCTTTCGGTCAGCGTACGCAAGGGGGAAATCGAGACGATCGAAAAGAACAGGGACAAGGGGATCGGTGTCACCGTTTTTATCGGAAAAAAACGGGGCAATGCGACGACATCGGATTTTTCGCCCCAGTCATTGAAGCAGACCGTCGATGCGGCATATAACATCGCGTCGTTTACGTCGGAGGATGCGGCGGCCGGGTTGCCGGATGCGGACATGCTGGAACGACATCCGATGGAGTTGTCGCTCTATTATCGCTGGCCGATCGGTACGGAAGAAGCAGTCGAACTGGCACGGCGCACCGAAGCGGCGGCTTTCGATACCGACAAGCGGATTGCCAACAGTGAAGGCGCCAGCGTCAATGTTCAGCATTCGCATTTCATTCTGGCCAACAGTGAAGGGTTCGCCGGCGGTTATCCAGCTTCAAGCCATTCTTTCTCTGTGGCACCGATCGCGATGTCAGGCGGCAATATGCAGCGTGATTACTGGTATACCGCTTCACGCGATCCTGACCGGCTGAAATCGCCTGAAGAAGTCGGCGCGCGTGCGGCACGTCGTGCGCTGGCAAGATTGGACGCACGACAGATCGGAACGCGGAAGTGTCCGGTATTGTTCGAGGCGCCGGTTGCGATCGGGTTGCTCAATGCGTTTGTTTATGCCGTTTCGGGTGGTGCGTTGTATCGCAAGTCCAGTTTTCTTGTGGACTCGCTAGGAAGGCAGGTGTTTCCGGAGCATATCGGGCTGCTTGAAGATGCGCATGTCAAAGGGGCGATGGGTTCGGCACCTTTCGATGACGAGGGGGTCAGGACGGGGCGGCGGCAGATTGTGGAAAACGGCAGGGTATGCGGCTACTTTTTGTCCACGTATTCCGCACGCAAGCTGGGGATGCAGACGACGGGCAATGCCGGCGGTTCGCATAATCTGGTGTTGTCGTCGTCATTGACGGATGCGGGCGATGATTTCGATGCCATGCTGAAAAAAATGGGAACAGGTCTGGTCGTGACCGAATTGATGGGACAGGGTATCAATTATGTGACGGGTGATTATTCTCGCGGCGCTTCCGGTTTCTGGGTGGAAAACGGGGTTATCCGTTATCCGGTACAAGAGATTACGGTCGCCGGCAATCTGAAGGATATGTTCGCGCATATCGTCGCCGTCGGTGCGGATACCCTGATTCGTGGCGCAAAACAGTCCGGCTCGATTCTGGTCGAGGAAATGACGGTAGCCGGTGTCTAGACGGGGCATGCGGTGCGGTTTCATGCGCCGGTGACCGGTTCGCGGAAATTTTCCAGTGCTTCGCGCCAGTATGCGATATCGCTGTGGGCTTCGGGATGAAAGGGGGCGTGTTCCCAGTCGATGATTCGGCGAATGCCGTGCAGTGCGTTGACGGCCCAGACTTCGAGATGGTTCAGTTCGTGCGGTTTGCGCATGCGGCAGGCGACTGGAATGCCGTGCTGTTCGGCGATACGCAAGATGAGCTGGCAGGTGATACCCGGCAAAAGCCGACATGATGGCGGTACGCGGCAGAGTGTGCCGTTTTCCCACCACAGGATTGTGGTCGTCAGTCCTTCGAGAATGAATCCTTGTCTGGTCGTTATCAGTGCTTCTTCTGCTCCCGTGGACAATATGTCCCGGCGTATGGCGATGCATTGCGCCAGATCGGGACCTTTGTGACGCGGTATTTTGCGGAAATCGGCGATGGGGGCATCATGCAGGCGGATCGTGCGTTGAAGTGCTGGCGCTTTGCGAATGCGGAACTGGAAAACGGGATTGCGCGCGGAACCCGCCAGCTCGATGCGCGGGAACCAGAGACCGGTTGCGGGAATACGTGTCATGGCGGCATTCCAGAACGGCACAATATCCCGTTCATGCAGGTTGGTCAGCGACAGCGCGCCTGACAGGAAGCGTTGCCTGTGCAGGTGCAGCGCACGTGTCTGTCCATCGTTGACGAGCCACGAATCGGCAACGCGCAGGATTGTTTCCGGCGCATCGACAGGAACGAGCGTTTTTCCGGGCAGGTACTGGTAGGTGGTGTCGGTAGTCATCGTTTTCAATGTGTTGACACATCGTTGGCAAAACCGGTGCGGAACAGCTCGAGAAAGGCTTTTGCCTTGACGCGTGTTTCCTCGAATTCTTCTTCCGGGTCGGACAGTGCCGTGATGGCGCCGCCTACGCCGAATGTCATGGTACCGTGCGACATGACGAGTGTCCGGATGACGATACTCAAATCCACGGCACCACACAGGGAAAAATAGCCGATGACACCGGAATAGATGCCGCGTGCGCCTCCTTCGAGTGAGTCCAGTATTTCCATGGTGCGCAGTTTGGGGGCTCCTGTCATGGAGCCGCCGGGAAATGCGGCGCGGATACATTGGCATGGCGAGGAATCTTCGCGGATGGTTGATGTGATGGTGCTGACCAGCTGGTGAACGGTCTGGTACGATTCAATGGCGAACAATTTCGGTACGGCGACGCTTCCGGGAGTCGCGGTTAGCCCGAGATCATGACGAACCAGATCGACGATCATCAGGTTTTCCGCCTGTTCTTTTTCGCTGGATGCCAGTGCTTCGTACAGTTGCCGGTCTTTTTCAGGGTCGTGCGATCTGGGGCGTGTTCCCTTGATGGGTTTCGATTCGGCGATGCGGTTTCTGGAGATTTTCAGGAAGCGTTCCGGTGAGCAGCTCAGGATATGCAGGTCATCCAGTTGAAGGTATGCGCCGTAAGGGCTGGGGTTGTTGCGACGCAGGATGCGGTATGCCGTCCAGGGATCGGCATCCGTGTGTCCGACAGCCGTGTTGGTGAGGCAGACCTCGTAAGTTTCGCCCTGACGGATGTAGTCCTGGCTTTTCAGGATCAGTTCGATGTATGTCTGTTTGTCGTGCCTGAGCCGGAATGGCGCCTTGATAGGCAGATGCGACGGCAGATCAGGGAGGTGTGTGCCGGTCTGTCGGGATGTGTGGAGCAGGTTTTCTGTTTCATCCAGCCATTTCATGGCGTCTGCGTGCGCGTTTTTTTCCGATAAAGCCAGCAAATGAATCTGTTTTTCCTGATGGTCGATGACGATGCCGCGGTCGCAGAACAACAGCATGGCATCCGGACAGTGGGAAGGGTGGACATGTTCGGCCATGCCGTCCGCTTTCATTTCGTAGCCGATGTAACCCATCCATCCCAGCATGAATTCAAAGGGTGTGTCGATACCGTCGCAAGGGATGCGGTTTTTTGCCAGATCCTCGTCCAGCCAGTCGAAAAAGGAATGACTGACGGTGTGGGTACCGGCGCAGTCCGTTATATGGATGGTTCGGGTGGCGATATCGGCTTTGGCGATACGGCCGAGTGGTCCGTTAGCACACCCCATGAAGGAAAATCGTCCTGAACCGTAGCCGCTGCGATTGCTGTCGAGCCAGATGGCATGGGTATGTTGTCTGAAGCAGGTGTCGAACAGGTATTCACTGTCGATGTCGTATGACAGGCGACGGTGGTGCAGGACGAGTGAAGTATGTTCCGGACGAACGGACAGGGGGGGAACGGCAGGTTTTGCCGGTGGAAGGGCAAACGGGCTTCTGTCGTGGCGCCGGTTCCAGTCTTTTGTCAGCCTGTCGAAGTTTTCAAGAAGTCGGCGACCGAATGTCGTTCCGATGGATTCAGGATGAAATTGTACGCCCCATTGTGGCAAGGTCCGGTGCCTGACTGCCATGATGGTGCCGTCTTCGGCATGGGCAGTGGCAACCAGTGTTTCCGGGAGTCTGTCCACGGCAAGGGAATGGTATCGGATGGCCGTGAACGGGGAGGGGATATGCTCGAACAGGCCGGTGCCGTCGTGTGTGATATACGAGCGTCGGCCGTGACGTGCATGGACGGCGGGACCGACATGGCCGCCATGAAGGTGGCAGATGCCCTGATGTCCCAGACAAATGCCGAGTACCGGTACGGTGTCTTGCAGAATGGCGTCGCGGCAGATGCCGAAGTCACGTTCGATGTCCGGGCGTCCCGGACCGGGCGAAATCACGATATTGTCGAATCGTTGCAATATATCCGGGTGCCAGTCACGCGCATCGTTCGGTATGACGGTCGGCGCACAGCCATTGACGGTCAGAATCAGGTGGTAAAGGTTGCAGGTAAAGGAATCGTAGTTGTCGATCAGCAGGGTTTTAGTCAATTTGGCGTTTCTCCGGCGGATGGCGCAGGACGTGCGATACGGAACGTGACCGGTTTGCGGGCGCGGTTGGAGCCGGCAACCATATCGAAACGGAACAGGCGGCATTCGATAGGGCCATTGTAAAAAGGCGTTTTGCGCGATTCTTTCAGGCGAAGCAGTTTGGGAACGTTGAAATCGGCGGTAAACAGGAAAACGCGCCAGCCCGGGAATCGTTGTTTCAGGGTGGTTCCGAATGCCTGATAGAAGCGGGTGGCGCGCTCGTTTTCTTCCAGATTACGGTTGCCTCGTACACCGATACGTTCGCCGTATGGCGGATTGGTCAGAATGATGCCGGGTTTTTCGGACGGCAGCCGGATTTCCTGTGCTTCGATCTGGTGGAGCGGGATGTCGAATGTGATGCCGGCCGCTTTCAGATTGTGGCGAGTCATGTCCAGCATGTCGCCTGAGATGTCGCTGCCGAAGATCGACGGTTCCGATGGTGCCGGGTTGAGGCGAACTGCCGATTTCATGGCCTGCCATTTTTCACGATCGAATCCGGTGAATTTTTCGAACGAGAAGGTGCGGTTGAGGCCGGGCGGAATGCCCAGCATGATTTGTGCCGCTTCTATCAGAATGGTGCCCGATCCGCACATGGGATCCAGTAGCGGGATGCCGGGTTTCCAGCCGGCCGTTCTGAGCAGTCCTGCAGCAAGGTTTTCACGCAGCGGCGCATCGCCCGTTTCATGACGCCATCCCCGTTTGAACAGGGCTTCTCCCGAGGTATCCAGATACAGGGTGACGTTGTGCGCATCCAGAAATCCGGCGATGCGGATGTCAGGCGTGTGGGTGTTGACGGAGGGACGCGTGCCGGTGAAGCTCCTGAAGCGGTCCACGATACCATCCTTGATGCGCAGGGTGGTGAAATTCAGGCTTTTCAGCGGGGAACGGATGGCGGTGACATCGATACGGATGGTGTTCTCCACGCCGAACCATGTTTCCCAGGGTTGTTTGACGGCCAGGCGGTATATATCTTCTTCGTGACGATAGGACGACTGGGCGACACGTTGCAAGACACGCGATGCGATGCGCGAATGCAGGTTGATGAGCCAGCCGTCATGCTGCTGTCCGGAACAGTGGACGCCGCCCGGAATGGTCTGGTGAATACGGAGCGTGTCGCTTTTGGCGGCGATTTCCTGCAGTTCTTCGGCAAGGGCAGCCTCAAGTCCTCGCGGACAAGGGCAAAAATAGGAATGGATTGTCGGCATATCGGTTACCTGTTGACCGTAGTGGATGGATTATTTCCTGATTTCGCCATGTCCCAGCACGACATATTTCATGGATGTCAGACCTTCCAGACCGACGGGGCCGCGTGCATGCAACTTGTCGTTCGAGATGCCGATTTCCGCGCCCAGGCCGTATTCGAAACCGTCTGCGAAACGGGTCGATGCATTGACCATGACAGAGGATGAGTCCACTTCTCTCAGAAAACGGAGGGCATGGCTGTAGTTTTCCGTGATGATGGCGTCGGTGTGCTTGGATGAATAACGGTTGATATGGTCGATCGCTTCGTCGAGGTTGTTGACGATGCGAACCGACAGGATAGGCGCCAGATATTCCGTTTCCCAGTCGGCTTCTGTGGCTCGTGCCAGATAGGGGTAATCATAGAGGATGTCATACGCTTTTTCGTCGCATCTCAATTCGACTTCCTCGTCATGATAACGTTTGGCTAGCATGGACAAGGCTTCCAGCGCCACGTTTTTCGAGACCAGAAGCGTTTCCATTGTGTTGCAGGTGCCATAACGCTGGCATTTGGCGTTGAATGCGATTTCGGCGGCTTTTTCAAGGTCGGCACAATCATCGATGTAGATATGGCAGATGCCGTCCAGATGCTTGATCATGGGGATTTTCGATTCGCGCATGAGCCGTTCGATCAGACCTTTGCCGCCGCGCGGTACGATGACGTCGACGTATTCGGTCATGGTGATGAGTTCGCCGACCGCGGCACGGTCGGTCGTTTCGACGACCTGTACTGCCTGCTCGGGCAATCCGGCATGTCTCAGGCCTTCGCGCACGAGCGATGCCAGTACCTGATTGCAATGGATGGCTTCGGATCCGCCGCGCAAAATGGTGGCATTGCCGCTTTTGATACACAGCCCGGCCGCATCGACGGTTACGTTGGGGCGCGCTTCGTAAATGATGCCGATGACACCAAGGGGGACTCGCATCTGGCCTACCTGTATGCCGGACGGACGCAATCTGAGATTGGTGATTTCACCGATAGGGTCTGCAAGGGAAGCGATCTGTTCCAGTCCGGCGGCCATGGTTTCGATGGCTTTTTCCGAGAGGGTCAGACGATCCAGCAATGCAGGTTCCAGACCGTTTTCTCCGGCGATGTCCAGGTCTTTCCGGTTTGCAGCACGCAGTAGCGCCACATCGCGGCGAATCGCTTCGGCGATATATCGCAAAGCGCGGTTCTTGGTGTCGGTATCCGCTCTGGCCATTTCGCTGGCGGCTTTGCGGGCCTGTTGCCCGATACGGGTCATGTAACTTTTGATGTCCATTGTCGCGTATGTGGTTGGTGTCTGGAAAAAATAACGTTACCATCGAGCGGGTATCCGTTCAAGGGTGTGCCAGCGACAAGCCCAGTTGTGTCAGGGCGTCCCATGCATCGTCCATCCATGAGGCGGAGCGCAATCCCTTGATGATACGGTCGATTTGTGCCGTTTGTTGCAGTGCGGCACGGATATCCGTCTTGTCCAGCCTGTTCGCCGCTGTTTGTATCAGACGCTCTCTGGGACCCCACAGGCGGAGTGTTTTGGCGATACCGGAAAAGGATTGTCCGTTTTCAAGTGCGATTTTGCATTTGAGCAGTGTCCGTATTTCTTCGGTGAAAGTCCAGAGTATGAGCGGCAGCGGTTCGCCTTCGCCTTTCAGGCCTTCCATCATCCGGATGAAACGGCTCCGGTTGCCGCTCAACATGGCTTCGTTCAGTTTGAAGATGTCGTAGCGTGCGACGTTGAGAACCGATTGGCGGACTTGCTCGAAGTCCAGTTCGCCTTCCGGATAGAGCAGGCCGAGTTTCATGATTTCCTGATGTGCCGCCAGCAGGTTCCCTTCCACACGTTCCGTCAGAAATTCGATGCATTCCCGGCTGGCACTTTGATGCTGTTTTTTCAGTCTCGCCATGATCCAGTTGCCGAGGCGTGAAATGTCGATGGTCGGAATTTCGATATAGATGCCGTTTTTTTGCAGTGCGGTCACCCATGCGGATTTCCGGGTCGCCATGTCGAGTCTGGGCAGGGTGATCAGCGTGATATTGTCCGTGTGGGGGGCGGCGACATATTCCTGCAATGCCTGACTGCCTTCTTTTCCGGGTTTGCCTCCGGGGATGCGCAATTCGATGAGTTTCCGGTCGCCGAACAGCGACATGGCATTGTTGGCTGCGTGCAGTTGTCCCCATTTGAATCCGCGTTCGACGGTCATGACTTCCCGTTCGCCCACGTTTTGGCGACGCGCTGCCTGACGGATCATGTCGGCGGATTCCAGCAGCAGGAGTTGTTCATCGCCCGTCAGGATATACAGGGATGCCAGTTCCTGATTCAGATGAGACTCGAGCGTTTCATATTTGAGCAGCATATATTCAGGCAGTCAGGGGCGCTTTGTACCGGAGGCATTGTCCCCGGAATAGGCGGTATTGTCCGCACCGGTCATATCGATGCTTGCCAGCCGACGGAGCAGGCGTTGCGCCATGTCCGATTGCATGTCCTTGTACAGCAAAATTGCCTCGTTTTCCTTGGACAACGCTTCCGAGTCGTCGTAGGTCATGGTTCTGCGAAGCGTCACTTTGGTGGGGGCTAGCAGTACTTTTCCCTGTGCTGTCTTGATCATGTATTCCAGGTCGTAATGCAGGGAATATTCGCGCACACGTCCCTGTACGTTGTAAGTCAGGATTTCCCTGCGGTTTTTTTCCGAAATGGCGGACAGGATGACTTCGGCTTCCTGCGGACTGTTGACGATCCGGGTGGCGTTCATACCCTGGATTTGCCGTTTCAGGACACTGGCGGTATGCGAGTTGGCAGGAAAGTCGATATACAGCGTGGAAAACGGGAAGTCGTAATTGCCACGCAAATGGAAGCCGCATGAAACCAGTAAGATGGCTGTTGCGGCGATTGCGAACCTGGCAAGCAGGGATACCGGTTTCATGAGGGCTTTTTTCATAGACTGTCCTGTTGGATATCACACCACGATATTGACCAGTTTTCCCGGAACGACGATGACCCGTTTCGGGGTGCCGGTCACGAATTTCGCGACACTTTCGTTGGCAAGCGCGATTTGTTCGATGACCGGTTTGTCGGCGGATTTCGGAACACGGATGTTGCCGCGCAATTTGCCGTTGACCTGAACGACCATGGCGATTTCGTCCTGTTCCAGTGCCGCAGGGTCGACTTCCGGCCACGCCGCATCGAGCAGGTCTCCGTAGTGGGCGGCATATCCCAGTTCTTTCCACAGGATATAGGTGATATGCGGTACGACCGGATACAGTACCCTGAGGAAAATGGAAAAGGTTTCGTAAAGTATGCTGGCGAATTCGGATGAGCCGTCCGGTTTGACCGCTTCAAGGCTATTGAGCATTTTCATGCAGGCCGACACGACGGTGTTGTACTGGATACGGGCATAATCCTGATTGGCCTGTTGCAGCACCTGATGGATGTCGCGCCGCAGGTTCTTGAACGGTTCGGGCAGATTGTCCGGCAACGTGCGGTTGGCACCGGCGAGGATTTCACGGTTTCTGTATGCGAAAGCCCAGACACGGCGAAGGAAGCGGCTGGCGCCTTCCACACCGGAGCCCGACCATTCCAGCGTCTGTTCCGGCGGAGCGGCGAACATGGTGAACAGTCGTGCGGTGTCCGCGCCGTACTGGTCGATCTGGGTTTGCGGGTCGATACCGTTGTTTTTCGATTTCGACATTTTTTCGATGCCGCCGATATGGACAGGTTGTCCGTCCGCTTTCAGGCTGGCCGAGACAGGTCGTCCTTTTTCATCCAGTCGCAATTCGATTTCTTCCGGATTGAACCATGTCTTTTTGCCGGATGCATCTTCGCGATAGTAGGTTTCGTTCAGTACCATGCCTTGTGTCAGGAGGCGCACGAACGGTTCGTCGAATTTCACCAGACCGAGGTCGCGCATGACCTTGGTCCAGAAGCGTGCGTAGAGCAAGTGCATGACGGCATGTTCGATGCCACCGATGTACTGGTCCATCGGCATCCAGTAGTCGTTTCTTTCATCGACCATGGCCTTGTCGGAGCCGGGTGAACAGTAGCGCATGAAATACCAGCAGGAATCGACGAAGGTGTCCATGGTGTCGGTTTCGCGTTTTGCCGGCTTGCCGCAGTGTGGACAGGTAGTATTGATGAACCGTTCGTCTTTCGCCAGCGGGTTGCCTGTGCCGTCCGGAATGCAGTCTTCCGGCAGCAGGACAGGCAAGTCTTTTTCGGGGACGGGAACGGCGCCGCAATCCGGGCAATGGATGATAGGAATCGGCGTTCCCCAGTAGCGCTGGCGTGAAATGCCCCAGTCGCGCAGGCGGTAGGTGGTTTTTTTCTCGCCCAGTCCTTTTTCGGCGAGTACGGCGGCGATGGCATCGACGGCTTCCCGATGATTCAGACCGTCGAAACGGCCGGAGTTGATGCATTTGCCGTGTTCCTTGTCGGCGTACCAGTCGTGCCAGACGTTTTCCATGAAAGTCTTGCCTTCGACGTCGATGACCTGACGGATCGGCAGGCCGTATTTGTGTGCGAATTCGAAGTCGCGTTCATCGTGTGCGGGGACGGCCATGACAGCACCGTCGCCATAGCTCATGAGAACATAATTGCCGACCCAGACTTCGACGAGCTGGTTGGTCAGCGGGTGCCGTACGAACAGTCCGGTCGGCATCCCTTTCTTTTCCATGGTCGCCATGTCGGCTTCGATAACGCTGCCTTTTTTGCATTCTTCGATGAAGGCCGCCAGTTCAGGATTGTTTTTCGCGGCAAAACGCGCCAGTTCATGTTCAGGTGCGACGGTGCAGAAGGTGACGCCCTTGATGGTGTCGGCACGTGTGGTGAATACCCAGAGTTTTCCGTCGCCGATAAGTGTGCCGTCCGTGTCGTGAATGTCGTGCAGGAATGCGAAGCGGACACCTTCGGATTTGCCGATCCAGTTGATCTGCATGGTACGGACCCGTTCAGGCCATCCCGGCAATTTGTCGGTGACGTAATCGAGCAATTCTTCGGCATAATCGGTGATGCGGGCGTAATACATCGGGATTTCCCGCTTTTCGATCAGCGCGCCGGAGCGCCAGCCACGTCCGTCAATGACCTGTTCGTTGGCCAGAACGGTCTGGTCGACAGGGTCCCAGTTGACGGTACCGGTTTTCTGGTAAATGATGCCTTTTTCCAGCATTTTCAGGAACATCCACTGGTTCCACTTATAGTATTCCGGCTTGCAGGCAGTCATTTCACGGGACCAGTCGATCGCCAGGCCCATCGAGGCCATCTGGCCTTTCATGTAGGCGATGTTGGAGTAGGTCCATTCTGCTGGCGGAATGCCGTGTGCCATGGCGGCGTTTTCGGCAGGCATGCCGAACGCATCCCAGCCCATGGGCATCAGGACGTTGTAGCCGTTCATGCGCAGGTAGCGATACATGACATCGTTAATGGTGTAGTTGCGCACGTGCCCCATGTGCAGGCGTCCGGAAGGGTATGGCAGCATGGAGCAGGCATAAAATTTCCCTTTCGGAAAACGCGGGTCGTTTTCGGTCGTCTTGTAGGCCTGCGCGGATTCCCATTGATCCTGTGCGGCTTTTTCTACTTCTGCATGGTTGTATCTGTCTTGCATGATGGACTACACAAATAAGGTTGTTCGGTTCGGTACGGTGTCGTTATGATAATACGATCACGTTGGGATGGCGTATTCATGAGCCGTGCCGGACGGTATGTGCCGACACGGTGGCGGATGATTATTTCAGATGCAGAACATCCTGCATGTCGAAAAGACCGTCGGTCTTGTCGGCCAGAAAGCGTGCGGCACGCAGGCTGCCTTGTGCGTAGGTGGCGCGGCTGGCGGATTTGTGCGTGATTTCGATTCGTTCGCCGGTGCCGGCAAAGAGTACGGTATGATCGCCGACGATATCGCCGCCGCGGATCGTCGAGAATCCGATGGTCGACGGGTCGCGTTCACCGGTGATGCCTTCGCGGGAATAGACGGCGCATTCCCGAAGGTCGCGTCCGATGGCGTTGGCGATGACTTCGCCCATCTTGAGCGCCGTTCCGGACGGTGCATCCACTTTATGGCGGTGGTGCGCTTCGATGACTTCGATATCGTAGCCTTCGGCGAAATTTCTGGCTGCGATTTCGAGCAGTTTCATGGTGACGTTGACGCCGACGCTCATGTTCGGCGCGAATACAACGGGAATGGTTTTTGCCGCCTGTTCGATGGCCTTTTTACCGTTCTCGTCGAAGCCGGTCGTGCCGATGATCATTTTGATTTTATGGCTTGCGCAATAGGCAAGGTGTTCGAGCGTTCCTTCCGGACGGGTGAAGTCGATGACATATTCGGCATCCTTAAATGCCTTTTCCATGTCGGATTCGATACGGACGCCCGTGGTTTCGCCAAGAAACAGTCCGGCGTCGTTGCCGATTCCCGGAGCGTTGGCGACATCAAGCGCGCCGGTGAGGATGGCGTCGTCCGCGCGCAAGACGGCCTCGATCAACATGCGGCCCATACGGCCGTTGGCTCCTGCAATTGCTATTTTCATTTTGTTCATTGGATATTTCCGATCAATTCATCATTCGGTGAGTGCGGAAGCATTCTGCCGGCACGGTTCGGTGTGCTGATGGGCTCGAATGCACCGATGTTTCCAGAGGATGTTTCTTCTTCATCTTCATAGTCTGTCTGTGCGGGCGGTCTGGGCAGTGGCCGCACAATGCGTTTTGTCTGGCTCGATGGTACAGACGGTTCGGCAGCGCGTACGGGTTCGGACGTGCTGACAGGTTCAGGTGTGCGTACCGGTTCCGGAGATGGCAGCGCGACAGGTTCCGGTGCAGCCCGTGCGGCATCACGGGTGCGTGTTGCGGGAGTCTGGTCGCCTGCGGGTGCGGAACGTGGTTGCTGAACGCGAGCCGGTCCGGACGCGCCTGACGCTCTGGGCAGACGGATGGCGCCCGACGGACGAAGTGCCGGTTGTGTGACGGTAACCGGTGCGACCTGCGCGGCACGACTCGTATCATCCGAATCGTCGGAAGTCGCGGTATCGTCAGACGGTTTCCGTGCCTGTTGCGGTTCGGCTGAGCCGGCGGATTCCGAGGGTTGTGCCTCTACGGTGTCGGCTGCGGTTTCGGATGTGCCAGACGGTTCGGCTGCGCTCGCCGTCTCTTTTCGAGCGTCTGCCGTTGCGGCGGCGGATGCGCCAACGGATTCACGGGCAGTTGTTTCGGCTGTTTCCGCCGTTTCTTTTGTCGCTGCCTCGGTGTCGGTTTCTTTCTTCGTTTTGTCCGATACCTCGTCATCGGATGTGATGTGCATCAGGTATTCTTTTTCGTTCGGCAGGTTGTCGCTCATGATGCGGTCGACCAGATTGCCGCTGAAGAAAATGGTGACGCGGTTGGTGGTCGTGGTGCCGTTCGGTTTCTGGAGACGGAACAGATAATCCCAGCGGTTGGCATGGAAGATGTCCATCAGCAGGGGGGTGCCCAGTACGAAACGTACCTGTTCCTTGGTCATGCCGTACTGTACTCTGGACAGCATTTCCGAGGAGACGAAATTGCCCTGCTGGATATTGAGTTTGTAGGGCGAGAGCATGTTCAGCCATTTTTTCAGGCCGGTCGGTTTGTTGTTCAGATCGTTTTCGGCAAGTGTCTCGTCCTGTCTTGCCGTATTGATTGCTGGTATCGGCTCGATGACGGTTTGGCGTCGCGGTTGTTCCATTAGGGACAGTTCGGATACAGTGCGTGACGTAACCGCCACTTCGTTGTCTTGCAGGACGGTTTGGGGCGCTGGTGATGATGCAACCGCGTTGTCTGGATGTCTGCGTTCCGTTTCGACCTGTTTCGGCCGGGTATCGGATTTTTCAGATATTTCGTTATTTTGACGAACCGTTTGTGCGGCAGGCGATGGTGCGACCATGCTGTCGGATTTCGGCAATTCTTCCATCCTTGCCGGTTCGGACAAGGTATCAGGTTCAGGAGAGGTCTGTGCTGCGCTTTCATGAACGCCGGCATCGGCGGCAAGCGGTGCATTATCCTCTGTGCGGTCTGTTTTATCTGTCGCAACCGAGACTTTTTCGGTGTCTTCGGAAGGTTCAGCTTCGTCTATCAGGGGGTTTTTTGAAGCGCAACCGATTACGAAAACGGTTGCCGATGTTAGCAGTACAGGTGTACGAAGGTATCGCCACAAGCTGACCATTTTTTTATGCATCACGAAGTTGAATCCCAAGGGCTGTTTATTGAGCAGATTTCACAAACACTATATGATAAAGCAGATAATAATAAAGAACCAATTTTGATAATTGCAAACTTCTCAAAACGATGAGTCATAATCCTGTCGAACTGAAGGCAACGGGGCTCAAGGCGACGTTGCCGCGATTGAAGATTCTCGATATTTTCCAGAAAAATGCCGAACGGCATCTGAGTGCAGAAGATGTTTACCGGTTGTTGCTGTCGGACAAGCTCGAAATCGGGCTGGCGACGGTTTATCGGGTGCTGACACAGTTCGAGCAGGCCGGAATATTGTCGCGTAATTATTTTGAAACGGGCAAGGCCGTTTTCGAACTCAACGAGGGAACGCATCATGATCATATCGTCTGCGTGGATTGCGGGCATGTGGAAGAGTTCCATGATGACGAGATCGAGAAAAGGCAGCAGGAAATCGCGGAACGCAACGGGTTCGAAATCGTCGATCATACGCTGGCGATTTACGGACGATGCAGCAATTGCCGCCAGAAGTAATGCGAAGTGTTTGTTTTTCAGCAAAAAAGCCGTGAATTTTCACGGCTTTTTTGCTGAAGGGGCATTCAGGACTTCGAGGCTGCTGTCGCGGGTGTTTCAGGCGGTGTGATGAATTTTTGTGACAACGCATGATAAAGCGGGACAGGGGTGACGTATCTCGATACCAGTGAGGCCAGCAGTGAAACCGCCATCAGTGCCAGCAGCATCTGGTGGCTGCCGGTCATTTCCATGGTGATGATGAATGATGTCAGCGGGGAACGCGTGACACCGGAGAGGTAGGCTGCCATGACCAGAATGATGATGGCGCCGTGTGGCGCAAGATTCGGGAAAAGGGCATAGACATTGTCGCCGATACCTGCGCCTACCGACAGGGTCGGTGCGAACAGACCGCCCGGGATGCCGCTCAATGTCGAGACCAGTGTTGCGATGAATTTTGCGGCGCCATAGTACCAGACGAGACAGGTACTGTCGCTTTCCAGTGTCATGCGTGTCGGCTGATAGCTGGTGCCGTAAACCAGACCGTCGGTCAGCAGACCCAGTACGGCGACGATCAGGCCGCATATGGCGGCGAAAATCAGGGGGTGTTCCTGTATGGCTTTCCTGATTTTCGGCGGGGGCGTGACGGAGACTTTTTGTACAAGCAGACTGAACAGTCCGCCGGTCAGCCCGCCTGCGATGCCGCATACGAGGATGGCCGGGATGTTGGTCAGCAGGGAAAGCGATTCGTTGGTATAGCCGAAGTAGGTGTAGTTGCCGACAAGCGCCATGGAGATCAGGCCGGAGAGAATGACGGTCAGCAGGGTGGAACTGTGTGCGTTGAAAATGTATTTTTTGGTCAGTTCTTCCATGGCGAACATGATGCCGGCCAGCGGTGTATTGAACGCGGCGGCAATGCCTGCGGCACCGCCTGACAGGGCCAGCATGCGTCGTTGTTCGGCGGTGCGGAGTGTGCCGTAGCCATAGAATGCGTGCATGATGGATGCGCCGACCTGTACGGTAGGGCCTTCCCTGCCGATCGATGCGCCGATTGTCAGACCGCCAAGCAACATGGCGATTTTGCCGATCAGGATCTTGATGGAAAGTAGGTTGCTTTTTTTCTTGTGGCTCGGATCGTCGATGACGGCGATGGTTTGCGGGATGCCACTGCCTTGCGTTCCCGGAAAGTATCGCCGTGCGATATAGGCGATCAGGGCAAAGCCAGCAGGCATGTACAGGACGGAAGCCCATGGTATCCGGCTGACGATCCATGAGTTGATTTCAAAGGCGTAATCGCTGGCTTGTGCCATGCCGACACCGGCCAGGCCGATCAAGACCGGGGCCAGAATCCATGCACAGGTCCGTTTCCAGTATCGTGATGTGTTTTTGACGATTATCCGTTTCGTCAAATGCGGAGGTTCAAAGGGCGAAAATGGCATAACGTGTGCTTTTGCAATGATGATCCGTATTATTATATTTGAACAAATATATTTCAAGTTGTCCTGTGCAGACAGTGGGGTACGGCATGAGCAAATACGGATGTTCGGAAGATGAGCAGGATGGTGTTTCCTATCTGGAAATTCTCCAGAAATTCAGGATTATCGTCCGTGCGGCGCAAAAATATTCACAGCGTGTCGAAAAGTCGCTGGGTGTGTCGGGGGCGCAGTTGTGGATTATGAAAGAAATCGAGCGTGTGCCGGGTTTGCGTGTCGGAGAAGTGGCGCGAAAACTGGCTATCCATCAAACGACAGCCAGTAATTTGCTGGATGCGCTTGAAAAAAAGGACATGGTTTGCAAGATGCGTATGCCGACGGACCAGCGGATCGTCAATCTGACCTTGACGGAAAGGGGGCGTGCATTGCTCGATGCGGCGCCGGATTTGACACGAGGTCTGTTGCCTGAGGCGTTGTCGCAGATGTCGGAAGATGATTTGGCACGGCTCGGCGAGAGTCTCGATATGCTTTTGCATACGATGTCGCAGGTGGATGTGGATTTTGCCTTGCAACCGTTGCCGTTCACCATGTAAAAAAACCTGCAAGCGGATGCTTGCAGGTTTTTGCGACTGAAGGGTTTGCAGTCGGGCAGATTACATCATGCCGCCCATGCCGCCCATACCGCCCATGCCGCCCATGCCACCCATGTCAGGTGCCGGTTTTTCTTCCGGAATGTCATAGATCATGCAATCCGTGGTCAGCATCAGTGCGGAGATCGATGCAGCGTTCTGCAAGGCGGAACGGGTTACCTTGGCCGGGTCGACAACACCCATTTCGACCATGTCGCCATAGGTGCCGTTGGCAGCGTTGTAACCGAAGTTTCCGGAGCCTTCGATGACCTTGTTGACGACGACGGAGGCTTCTTCGCCGGCGTTGTGAACGATCATGCGCAGCGGTTCTTCCAGAGCGCGCATAACGATATTGATACCGGCTTCCTGATCGGAGTTGTCGCCCTTGACATTGACGTTGGCGCGTGCACGCAGCAGTGCGACACCACCACCCGGGACGATGCCTTCTTCAACGGCTGCGCGGGTAGCGTGCAGCGCATCTTCGACACGGGCTTTCTTTTCTTTCATTTCGACTTCGGTTGCGGCGCCGACCTTGATGACGGCAACGCCACCAGCCAGTTTGGCGATGCGTTCCTGCAGTTTTTCCTTGTCGTAGTCGGAAGTGGCTTCTTCCATCTGGACGCGAACCTGTTTGACGCGTGCTTCGATCGAATCGGCTTTGCCTGCACCGTCGATGATGGTGGTGTTTTCCTTGTTGACTTCGACACGTTTTGCCTGGCCGAGCTGATCCAGCGTTGCGTTTTCAAGGGTCAGACCGACTTCTTCGGCGATGACCTGGCCGCCGGTCAGGATGGCGATGTCTTCCAGCATGGCCTTGCGACGGTCGCCGAAGCCCGGAGCCTTGACTGCGCAGGTCTTCAGGATGCCACGGATGTTGTTGACGACCAGGGTGGCGAGTGCTTCGCCTTCGACGTCTTCGGCGATGATCAGCAGCGGACGGCTGGCTTTGGCAACCTGTTCCAGTACCGGCAGCAGATCACGGATGTTGGAGATTTTCTTTTCGCACAGCAGGATATACGGGTTGTCGAGTGCGACGACCTGTTTGTCGGCGTTGTTGATGAAGTATGGCGACAGATAGCCGCGATCGAATTGCATACCTTCGACGATGTCGAGTTCGTCGTTGAGGGATTTGCCGTCTTCGATGGTGATGACGCCTTCCTTGCCGACCTTGTCCATGGCTTCGGCGATACGTTCACCGATGGAGTGGTCGCTGTTGGCGGAAATGGAACCGACCTGTGCGATTTCCTTGCTGGTGGTGCAGGGTTTTGCGATTTTCTTCAGTTCGGCGATGGTGGCTTCGACAGCCTTGTCGATGCCACGTTTCAGATCCATCGGGTTCATGCCGGCGGCGACATATTTCATGCCTTCACGGACGATGGCCTGTGCCAGAACGGTTGCGGTCGTGGTACCGTCACCGGCGTTGTCGCTGGTCTTGGAAGCGACTTCCTTGACCATCTGTGCGCCCATATTCATGAGCTTGTCTTTCAGTTCGACTTCTTTTGCGACCGAAACACCGTCCTTGGTGATGGTCGGAGCACCCCAGGTGCGTTCCAGAACGACGTTTCTGCCTTTCGGACCCAGCGTGACTTTCACGGCGTCTGCCAGAATATTGACGCCTTCGACCATTTTGTTTCGGCCGCTATCGCCGAAAATGACTTCTTTAGCTGACATGGAATTCTCCTAATATAAAACGGGTATGCGTTGACAGGTTCTTGATGACGCTGGCCTGAAATTTTTATTCGACGATAGCCATGACATCGGATTCGTGCATGACGAGCAGTTCCTCGCCATCGACCTTGACGGTCTGTCCGGAATATTTTCCGAAAAGAACCATGTCGCCGACCTTGACATCCAGCGGCAGAACCTTGCCGTCTTCCAGTACCTTGCCGTTGCCGACGGCCAGGACTTCGCCTTGATCCGGTTTTTCAGCGGCTGCATCGGGAATGACGATGCCGGATGCCGTGGTTTTTTCCTGATCGACGCGTTTGACGATGATGCGGTCTTGCAAAGGACGAAGTTTCATAACGATTCCTTATTCAATCAAATAGGTTGTGTGTGAATTGTAAAAACCTGAATTTTCAGGTCCACTTGTATTCTTGTCCCTGTTTCAGGGCGATTCGGAGAGTTTTATTAGCACTCTTCCCTAACGAGTGCCAAGTATATGGGCGCTCATGAAAGATTTCAAGATAAAAGAAAAAAATTTTTCCGGTTTGCGCCAGAACATAAAAAGCCCAGACAGTGTGGCGCGAGCGCGCCGGTCTTTCAGCGCGGTTTGCGTGATGGTCTCGAAAAATGGATGGTTTTTTCGGATTGCACGGTACAGCCGGAGCAGCCGGAACAGCTGTGACAGCCGGAACCGGGGGATGGTGGCTTGCGTTTCGGGGCAATGTGTTTTGCCAGTATGTCGGCATGAAAAAAGAGAAAAAGGTGTGAAATCGCCTTCCGGAGGCGGTATTTCCAGACAGCCGGGATGCCGTGAATGTAGAGGATGCTGCATGCGGCTGCGACGATAATGGATACGAGGAGTTCCTGCATGTCAGATCCCCAGTATCAGGCTGCTGATTCGGTAGGTCGCCCAGGATGCGAGATAGGCCAGACTGAACAGGTAACCCATGGCGAAAAGCATGGTCCACCATGAATTGGTTTCGCGCCGGATGACGCTGAGTGTGGCGAAGCATTGGGGGGCGAAGACAAACCATGCCAGCAGGGACAGTGCGGTCGGCAAACTCCAGCTTGTGGCGATGAATGATGCCAGTGCCAGAGAAAGGTCGTCTCCTGTCGCGGACAGGGCATATACGGTTCCCAGTGCGCTGACGGCGATTTCTCTGGCGGCCATGCCCGGAATGAGGGCGACGGCGATTTGCCAGTTGAATCCGACAGGCTCGACGATGTACTCAAGCCAATGTCCCAGTTGTCCTGCGAAACTGTACTGGATGGGTGATCCCGCTGCACCGTCCGGCGGGGAGGGATAGGTCGACAGTACCCATAGCAGAACCGATGTGGCGAATATGACGGTGCTGACACGGATGAGGAACACGCGTGCGCGTTCCCACAGGCCGAGTGCGATATTGCGCACGCGGGGCATGTGATAGGACGGCAATTCCATCAGGAGTGACTGGTATTCGTTTTTTCCGATGAGATGTTTCAGTATCCATGCGACGATGACGGCGGCAAGGATGCCGCTGACGTACAGGGTGAACAGCACAAGACCCTGAAGGTTGAAAGGGCCGACGCTGCGTCCCGGGATGAAAGCGCTGATGATGAGCGAATATACCGGCAGTCGTGCAGAGCATGTCATGAGCGGCGCAATCAGAATGGTGATGATTCTGTCCTTGCGGTTTTTGATGGTGCGTGTCGCCATGATGCCGGGTACGGCGCAGGCGAAACTCGACAGCAGCGGTATGAAAGCATGTCCGGACAGACCGATGCCGCTCATCAGTTTGTCGAGCATGAAAGCCGCACGGGGCAAATAGCCGGATTCTTCCAGTACGAGTATGAAAAAGAACAGTATCAGGATTTGCGGCAGGAAAACGATAATGCTGCCGACGCCGGCAATGACGCCGTCGACGATCAGGCTGCGCAGGATGCCTTCCGGCAATATGGCGGAAAAAAGGTCGCCGGTTGCACTGACGCCGTTTTCTATCCATTCCATTGGCAGTTCGGCCCAGCTGAATACTGCCTGGAACATGAGAAAAAGGATGCCGAGCAATATCGGCAGTCCGAATACGGGATGCAATACGATGGCGTCGATTTTTCGTGTGATGGTATAGGTGTCGGCATTTTGCCGGATGACTGTATCCAGAATACGGCGTGATTCGGCAAAGGTCGAGCGTGAGTCAGAGAGGGGGGCTGAATGCGTGGCGCGCGATGTCAGTCCGGTATCGTGTACCGCCTGATCAAGCCATGCAAGCAACGGCCCGATGCCGTCCGAGTCGATGGCGACGGTCTCGATGACGGGGATGCCCAGTTCGGTTTGCAGGCGGTCCATGTAGATGATTTGCCCGCTTTTTCTGGCAAGGTCGGCCATGTTCAGCGCGAGCACGATCGGATGCCCCAGCGCGATGACATCAAGAAGCAGTTTCATGCTGCGTCTGAGGTTGGTCGCATCGGCGACGAATACGATCAGGTCCACAGGTGTTTCGCCGGATTCGCCCAGTAGCGCTTGCCGGGTGACGGTTTCGTCTTGCGTGAGCGGTGTCAGGCTGTATATACCCGGTAAATCGGTTACATGCAGGGTGCTACCGGATGGCAGGATGCAATCCCCTTCCTTTTTTTCGACAGTGACGCCGGCATAATTGGCGACTTTCTGGTGCGCTCCCGTCAGGCGGTTGAAAAGCGACGATTTCCCACTGTTCGGATTGCCGACCAGGGCGATGGAGTGGATGGGTGCGTTGGCAGGTGTGGTTCCGGATTCGCGATCAGGCGGATTCATGACCGTTTTGGGCGACATAGATGTTGGCAGCCTCCTGACGGCGAAGCGCGAAAATGGAATTTCCTATCCTGATGGCCATGGGATCCCGTCCTGGAAAGGCTTCTGCGTGGACGTAGATGCTTTCACCCGGCAAGAAACCGAGTTCCTGTAATCGTGCTTTCATGAAAGTGCCGTTTGCGTCCGAACCGTCTGCCAGTCCGATGATGGTTGCAGATTCTCCTTTTCTGAGTTGCGCCAGATTGCAGATGATGCCGGCGCCTTGTGCGGCAGGTGGTTGCTGTGACATGTAAGGAAACTTTCCGGATACGGGAATCTTTCGTGATTCGCCGTCATGAATGATAACGATTCTCAATATAAACTGTTCTGTCCAAAAAAACAACTGGCGCGTGCGCAGTTTTTTGTAACAGAGAGAAACCGTCCGGATTTTTGTTGGAAAATAGCGATAAAGGCTTGTGACCGGCTGTCGATAACATCATGCCGTGTGACGGCGTATTGTATATATATGATGGGATGTGTGGAACATGAATGGCGGATTTGACGGTGTGCGCAGGATGGCGAGTCGGTGGAAGTGGCTGGCGTGTGTATGGCTGGTTGCATGGTTCGTTTTGCACGCGGGTGCCGGGGTGGCGAGTGTGTTGCCGGATGAACTGAAAGAGGCGATTTCGCAAGCCGGGATTCCCCGGGAGGCGGTCGGTATTGTCGTCGAACCGCTGGATGGCGGTGAACCGGTTGTGTCGTTGAATGCGGAGAGTGCGTTTCATACGGCTTCGACGATGAAGGTGGTGACGACGTATGCCGCACTGGAATTGCTCGGACCGTCGAAAGTCTGGAAAACAGGGGCTTATACGGCAGGGGTTCTGGAAAACGGGGTTCTGAATGGCGATTTGTATATCAGGGGAAGTGGCGACCCGTCGTTTTCTCAGACTGAATTGTGGCAGTTCGTCCGGAAAATACAGGATTCGGGGATACGTGAAATTCGCGGCGACGTCATTCTGGACAGGAGTGTGTTCGGCGTGCGGGATTACGATGCGGCTGCGTTTGATGAGGCGCCGTTAAAGCCTTACAACGCCGGACCGAACGGATTGCTGCTCAACGAAAAGAAGGTCAATGTACGTTTTGTTCCGGATGTGGCGCGGGATACTGTGATGGTATTCATGGAGCCGCGTATGGAGCGTATCACTATTGTTCCGCCTGTCGCGGGCAGTTCTGAATGCGGTAATTGGCAAGGTGGGATGACAGTTCATTTCGATGACCGTGTTGCATATTTCGAAGGGGAATATCCTTTGTCGTGCGGTGAAAAGGTGTGGGCGATTCACCCATACCAGATGAGCGATTTGCGTTATTTCGAGAGCGTGTTTGCCAGGTTGTGGCGTGAATCGGGCGGTGTGTTTTCCGGGCGGTTTGCGGAAGGGAGTGTTCCGGCGGATGCACGCTTGATTGCGGAATGGGTTTCTCCCGAACTGGGCGTTATCGTGAACGCGGTCAACAAGTACAGTAACAATGTGATGGCGCGTCAGTTGCTGCTGTCCCTGGGCGAGGCTGTCTATGGTCAGGGCGTGACGGAAAAAGAAGGGGCGCAGGTGATACGAGGCTGGCTTGCGGAGAAGGGAATCGCCGCAGGCGAATTGACGATAGAAAACGGCTCCGGTCTATCGCGCGAGGAAAAAATCGCGCCTGCGACGATGGCAGATATCCTTGGGGCGGCATACCGGTCGCCGGTTATGCCGGAGTTGATGGCGTCTCTGCCGTTGGTGGGGCGCGACGGTACGATGTCCAAACGTCTGCGCGATGATGAAATCGCAGGGAAGGCGCATGTCAAGACGGGGGCGATCAGGGATGTCAGGGCGATTGCCGGGTATGTGCTGGCAAAAAGCGGCAGACGTTATCTGGTCGTTTGTCTGGTCAATCACCCCGAAGCGGGACGCGCACGCGAAATGTTGAATCATTTGCTGCGCTGGACATACGCCAACGGATAAGTTTGTCAGGCTGCGCAAGTATCAGAAAAGCCATGCTTTGCCGAAATAATAGATGCCCATGATGAAAAAGAAGATGGCCAGCGCCCTGAGAAAGGTTGTCATCCAGCCGGTTTTTTTTGGTTTCTGTTCTTGTGTCATAACGTATGCGATGCGGATGGTTTGTCCATAACAGGGGGTATTATCGCTGTATGTGCGCTCGAAAGGTAGTGTTTTCAGGTATCGTGCGGCGATGCTGTAATATAACGTTACACCTTTTACAGTTGTTGTCTGGTTTGGCGGTCCGATACGGGCTAAGGTTGAAAACAACAACGATGACTGTATGAAAGGTGGCCAAAATGGAAAGCAAAAAAATTTCCGCCGGGATGCTGGCGGCGTTTCTTGGTGCAGGTGCGCTTTGCCTGTCCATGTCTGCCAGTGCAGGGAATACGCATTTTTCGCTGAATATCGGGGTTCCTGTCGTGACGTCTCCGCCGGTTGTCACATATTCGGCTCCGGTGGTGCCGGGAGTCGTTGTGCCAGCGTCTGTCGGAATTTATTCCTATCCGTATGTGGCGGGTGCGGTGATTGTGCCGCCACGCCCGGCACCGCACTTCATCGGACATCGTCCGGCGCACAAAGGGCCGCCGCATCCGCCACGCCACCGCTGGTAACAGGCAAACGGACATCGGTATTTTCGGTGTCAGGGTGTGTATCTGCCGTTTTGTCGTATTTTTGCCGAATCAGGAAATACTTGTGCGTTGAACAGCACAAATGAATAGCGTATGTCGGAATTTTTGGCGTATAATAGCATTTTGACCGGGTGAGAATTGTCGATAAGAAGTTTTCTCGTTGACTTTTCTGGGATCTTCTGACATAATCCGAAGTTTCTGCGGAGAGGTGGCCGAGTGGTTAATGGCAGCAGACTGTAAATCTGCCCTCTAACGAGTACGCTGGTTCGAATCCAGCCCTCTCCACCAAAGATTGCTGCAAAAGAAGGTC
>CASETG010000077.1 GCA_949290765.1 Oxalobacter formigenes
TTTTTTTATGCCTGCCAGCGCGTGGGGCGATCGCCGCCCGCTTTTTGTGGCGTGTCGTATCCGGTTTCTTTCCGTATCCATGCCATGATGAGGCTGACGATGTAATGCTGTTGTTCAGGGGTCAAGGCATGGCCGTGCTCGATACCATGCCATTTCGAGAGACATTTCCGGCAGCAGGTGCCTGTGGCGTGTTGCGCGATGAAAACGGGATGCCCGCGCATGGGAGTCTGTTTGCCGTCGTTGGGAATATCGGCGGGTGCGAGACGAAGACGGATGAAGTCACAGGCATGTCGCACGATTGTATCCAGTCCCTTTTCATCGATATAGCGGCGTTGCTGTTGTCCAAGATGGAAACCCGCCCGGAAACGTGAGCGGGAAAGGGCTTCCAGTTTGTCTGCGATTCGTGCGGATTCGTTCGGGGGCGTGAAAGTGCAGGAGCCGTCCGATCGCGAAGTGTCACGACGGTCGTTTTCCCAGAAATCCATCTGGGTATTTTTCGTTTTCTGTACGGATGTCATGCTGTCGTTGCCGTGTTGCCGGAAAATTCCGGCGAAAAAACGCTATCGGCATGTCGCGGAAAATGGCGGGTGTCTTGCGAATTGTCCGAAGGCAGGTGAGGACGGGATGGCTGGCGGGATATGAACATGGAAGCGTAAAGTGCGGTTTATTGTTTGGCCGGTTTGTACTGTCGGCGTCCCCGGATGAAAGCGGTCTGTTCATCCACTTCATCGAGCCAGCCGCTGCGATTCGCGAGAATATGGTCGAAACGTGCGGCATACGGCTTGATGTCGAGTACGGGCGTTCCGTCGAGTATGTCGACACCGCGAATGGACAACAGGTTGCCGCTTACGCCGAGCAGTTCGACGATACTCAGACCGATAGGATTGGGGCGCAATGGGGTGCGGGTGGCGAAGATGCCATGTTCGGTATCCTGCAAAAAAGGTTTGACCACCAGTTCGGGCGTGCCGGCGCGATGCAGATGGTAAATGAGATAAAGATGCGAAAAACCTTCGATATCTTTCAGACCGGCGGCATAGGGTGGAAATACTTCCAGCGTGCCCTGACAGTCCTGTGCGAATACAGGTTGCGCGGGTGTTTGCTGCGCAAGGGTATGTTCACTGTGGATGACGCCGATCGGTGAAAAGGAAATAATCTCCGGTATCTGGTCGGGGTGCCGGTTATTTTCTGTCATGGCGGTATGTTCAGAATAGGATAATCCGGATATTACACCGGGCAGCGATATTTTCCATCTGAAAACAGGCAGGATTCGGGCAGGTGGGGCCTCGGCAAGCGGTATTTCCGACCGATTTGCGGATGAAGCATGCGGATTCAAAGTATAATCGTTATTCCGGCAGGCAAAACGGTGAGTGCCGGGCAGTCTTTTCATTTGTTCAGGTGGAAATTGGTATGGCTAAACAGGCGCAGGAACGGGTTTGTCTGGATTGTGGAAAAACTTTTGTCGGCAATCCGCGTGCACGATATTGCCCGCAATGCCGGGAACTCAGAAAATCAGGGACCAGTTATGTACAGGCGCAGCAGAGCAAACCAGGTCCGCTCAAGCGTTTGGGAAGCAAAATCGAGCCGATCAAACGCTATCTCTCTTTCTGGCGGCTGGTGATACTGAACGTCATTTGCCTTGCAATCGGATTTGCCTGTGCATGGTATCTGCACAATCAGCCGTTCAGTTATGAAACACAACAGACGCTGGAAGCCTTTGCGCCGACCAATCTGGCGTTGACGGCCTTGCTTGTCTGGGGAAGTGCCATGCGCTTTTTCTACTGGTACAAGGACAAAAAGACCGACAATCCGTTCTGGCGTGAAAATTACTGGAAGCAGCTGGTGGCATGGCTCGGCGGCATCCTCTTTACGGAATGCTGGGCGGTGTTTTTCCTCCTGACCTGATGGTCAAACGGATTTCGGACGGCTGACGCAATGCGTCAGCCGTTTTTTTTTGCCTGACAGGTCATCGGATTGTCATATGGCCTGAATAACATGGTCTGCATCAGTCAGTTCATTTGCGAAAGCAACATCGAATGGAGTGCATCAGATCATGATTCAGCTGGAAAATGTATCCGTCCGCTATGGTGATACGGTAGCGTTGCATCCTGTATCGCTGACGATTCCGGACGGTCAGTTCGTTGTATTGCTGGGACCGTCAGGCGCGGGCAAATCCACGTTTTTGAGATGCTTCAATCTCATGAGTCGCTTCGACAGCGGCGAGCTTCGCGTTTCGGGGTTCGCCGGAAACTGGAGCGGCAAGAATCTTCAACGGCTCAGGCGGCGGACAGGCATGATTTTCCAGCAGCATCAGCTGATAGGAAGACGAACCGTTCTGCAAAACGTCATGATGGGGCGTTTGGGCTATCACTCCGTTCTCCGTTCTCTTTTTCCCTTGTCCGTGCAGGAGCAGGAACTCGGCCTGCAAAGCCTCAGGCGTGTCGGCTTGTTCGAAAAAGCGCTTTGCCGTGTGGATGAGTTGAGCGGTGGCCAGCAACAAAGGGTCGGTATTGCAAGAGTGTTGACGCAGCAACCGAGGACCATTCTGGCCGACGAACCGGTCGCCAGTCTTGACCCGGCGACAGCGGAAAAAGTGATGGATTTGATTCATTCGATTTGCAGGGAAGATGGCATGACGGCGGTGGTCAGTCTGCATCAGGTCGATTTGGCCAGAAAGTATGCCGACCGGGTTGTCGGAATGTCCGCAGGCCGTATCGTTTTCGATGGCATGCCCGCCGGATTGACGTCATCAAAAATCGACGAATTGTATCGGAACCGGCCGGATGGCTCTCAAACAGCGAGGTCAGGCCGGCTGGTGAATTTTCCTGTTCCATTGGCAAGTTAAGGAGTTATCGTGAAAAAGTGGGTATCCATATGTTGTCTGGCGTTATTTTCGCTGGTGTCTGCAATGGCGCATGCCGCCGATTCTGATCCGTCTGTGCTGAAAGTCGCATTGTTGCCGGATGAAAATGCCGCCACGATCATCAAGAAGAACCGTCCTCTCAAGGAATATCTGGAAGAAAAACTCGGCAAAAAGGTGGAACTGATCGTAACGACCGACTATTCATCCATGATCGAAGCCATGCGGCATGGACGTCTTGATTTGGCCTATTTCGGGCCGCTTTCCTATGTGCTGGCGAAACAAAAGAGCGATATCGAACCGTTTGCCGCAATCCGGCAGCAGGGCAAGACCACCTATCAGGCGGTCATCATCGCCAACAAGTCGGCAGGGATCACAAAACTCGAAGATATTGCAGGCAAGGATGTCGCTTTCGGTGACAAGGCTTCCACATCCAGCCATCTGATTCCGAAATCCATGCTGGCGGAGAAAAACCTGTATGCCGGAAAAGATTACAAGGAACATTTTGTCGGCGCGCATGATGCAGTCGCCATGTCGGTGCAAAACGGACATGCGCAGGCAGGCGGATTGAGCAAACCTATCTTCGAAACGCTTGTCCAGCGCGGTCTGGTCAAACCGGACAAGGTTGCGGTCATTGCCGAATCGAAACCTTTTCCCCAGTATCCATGGACCATGCGCTCCAGTCTGAACCCGGAACTCAGGCAGCAAATCCGTGTCGCCTTTCTGGAAATAAACGATCCGGCCATTCTCAAACCATTCAAGGCCGAGGGGTTCGGCGCGGTAAGCGACAAGGATTACGATGTCGTGCGCAATCTGGGCAGTCTGCTCGAACTGGATTTTTCCAGATTTTGAAGGGCGGGTTTCATCATGACGATTTCTGCTGAATTTGCCGCTGTCCTGTCGGCGCAACGCAGGGTCTGGCGAAGATCCATGATGACGGTGGCGGTGCTTGTCGTCATTCTGGCGGGGTGTTGCCACTATGCCGGCCTGTTTGATGCCGAACGGTTGGCAGACGGTATTCCCAGTCTGGGTATACTCGTGACGGAAATGTTTCCCCCTGACTTTTCCCAGCTTGGCAACTGGATTGGCCCGCTGGCCGATACGCTGGCCATGAGTGTGGCCGGAACGGCGATTGCCGTGATTTTGTCGGTGCCGCTGGGCGTGCTGGCAGCAAGAAATACCAGTCCGCATCCCGTCGTTTTCCATCTGTGCAGAGGTTTGCTTAACGGATTGCGTTCGATTCCCGAGCTGATTATGGGGATTGTATTCGTCGCGGCAGTCGGTTTCGGCGCGTTGCCCGGTGTGCTGGCGCTGGCATTCCATTCCGTCGGTATGGTGGCCAAGTTTTTCGCCGAATCCATCGAACATGTCGATCCGGCGCCGGTACAGGCGGCGAAAGCGGCCGGATGCAGTCCCTTGCAGGTCATCATTCACGGCATCTTCCCACAGGTTTTTCCGCAAATGGCCGATACCGCCATTTATCGCTGGGAATACAACTTCCGTGCGTCCACCGTCATGGGGATGGTCGGAGCCGGCGGCATCGGTTTCGAACTGATCGGCTCGTTGCGGATTATGCAATATCAGGAAGTATCGGCCATTCTGATCGTGATTTTGCTGATGGTGACGATAGTCGATGCGTTCAGCTCATGGTTGCGCAAGAAAACACAATAATCGAAGGTGAAAAATGAACAAACCGAAAGTCGTACTGACCCATTGGGTGCATCCTGAAACAATCGAACTGCTTCGCCGAAAAACCGAAGTGGTCGTCAATTCCGGGAAAGAAACGCTTTCCAGAGAAGCGTTGCTGGAAAGGATGAAGGATGCCGACGCCATGATGGCGTTCATGCCGGATTGTGTGGACGAAGCGTTTTTGCAAGCGTGTCCGAGACTGAAAGTGATCGGCGCTGCCCTGAAAGGCTATGACAATTTCGATGTGGCGGCCTGTACACGTCACAAAGTGTGGTTGACGATAGCACCCGATCTGCTGACGGTCCCGACTGCCGAACTGGCCGTCGGGCTCATGCTGGCGATAACCCGTAATATGCTCGAAGGCGATCGTCATATCCGTAGCGGGCAATTTGCCGGATGGCGTCCCGAACTGTACGGAACTGGTCTTTACGGGCGCACCGCCGGTATCGTCGGCATGGGGCGAGTCGGGCGTGCCCTTGCCGGGCGGCTAAAGGGGTTCGGCATGAATTTGCTCTATACCGATCAGGTGGCCTTGTCGGCCGACGAGGAAAACCGGCTGGGTTTGCAACGCACGGATTTCCATACATTGCTTAAGGACAGCGATATGGTCATACCGTTATTGCCGCTGACAGCGGATACCTGCCATTTGTTCGATGGCAAGGTCCTTGCCGAAATGAAGCGGGGCGCGTATCTGATCAATGTCTGTCGCGGGTCGGTCGTGGATGAAATGGCGGTTGCGCAGGCGCTTGAGGATGGATGGCTTTCCGGGTATGCAGCCGATGTATTCGAGATGGAAGACTGGATCCGTGCGGACCGGCGTCGCTATATACCGGAGAAACTGCTGTCGAATACTGCGCAGACATTTTTTACGCCGCATCTGGGGTCCGCAGTCAGGGATGTCAGGATAGCGATAGAGCGTTATTGCGCCAACAGCATCCTGCAAGCGCTGGCAGGTGAAATACCGGATGGCCATGTCAATGTCATAGCCGGTTGAAAACGGCGGCACATGAACGGAAAAGGACAGCGTTTCGGCTGTCCTTTTTTCATGTTTCAGTGCAGTGATGACGTCTGCCGGTTCTTTTCGCGGGTTTCCTCGAAATGTTCGTAAATACGTGGCAGATTGGAAATCATTTTGGTGACGATTTCTTCGCGCTCTTCCGCCGGAATGGTCTGGGAACCCGAAATTTCAGGAATGTATTCCGAGTACAGCGTCAGGATAGGGGTCAGCAAACCGTCTTCGCTCTGCTTGCTGGCTTCGACCATTTCCTTCCAGCTGTCGCGGCGCATGTCCATTCCCAGAATGAAGCCGTATGCCCATTCGTTGGCGCTGCATTTGCCATCAGGGTCTGCATACAGGAACGGATAGTATTCATCGTTGCGCTTGAGGATGGAATCGATATGTTCCCAATGTTGTGCGAGTGCACCCATGATCTGGTCGGATTCTTCCTGGCTTTTGAATTCCGGCATCTTGCCGCCGAAGATGACGGGCAGATATTCTTCGGCATGGACAGGGGACGGACTGGTAATCAGTGCGCACAGGAAACCGTCCAGCACTTCCATGTGCATGGCGTTCTGGGCGGCATGGGAATCCAGATAATGTTCCAGTGCATCAAGCTGCTGGTTGGAGAGTTTCGGAGACGTTTCCTTGTGATTGAGAAAATCGTCGAGAGCCTTGAGCATGGATTCGGTATCGTTTTCGTTATCGGACATAGGGCAGCAAAGTGAAGTTAAAAGAATGAAAAAACAACCATACTGGCGGCTAGTATAACAATAGTTCCGCCTGCCTTGTACACATGCTTGTGCCTGATACGATTAAATACGGCATGCCTGCCCGAAGTCAAAGAACGCCAGTTCGTTATGGCTATGCTTTATCCGGAAGCGGTACGGTTTGCAGAAAGACGGAACCGGTTTTTTGACGATATTTCAGGGAGGCAATATGAAACGTACAGGATCGGCCATCTGGTCAGGTGGCATAAAAGACGGAAAAGGCATGTTGACGACAGAAAGCGAAACCTTGTCGAACACGCCTTATTCGTTTTCGGCACGGTTCAAGGACGGCAAGGGCACCAATCCGGAAGAATTGCTTGCGGCAGCCCATGCAGGCTGTTTCACGATGGATTTGTCGGGACTGCTGGAAGCGCGAGGCATGACGGCAGAAGAAATCCGGACGACGGCGACACTGGACATGGACAGAACGGAAAAGGGTTTTTCCATCACGCATATCCATCTCGATGTCCATGCACGTATTTCCGGCGGGGATGCCGATGCCTTTCGCGCGGAAGCCTTTCATGCGAAAGAAAATTGTCCTGTTTCACGCGTACTCGACACAGACATTTCCGTAACGACGACGCTGGACATGATTTGATGACAGGCGATGGCCGTGCGGTTCGGAAAGCCGCCCGGCCATTTTTTATTTTTCGGGAACGACATATTTTGCAGGCGGCGGAGTCTGTGTATTTGGCGGCGGGCCGTAGGTGGCCGGTTTGGATGCGCCGGTGTTTTGCGAATAGGTGGTTGTGACCGGAATACTGTGCCCCTTCGCATACATGCATTGCTGATAGGCGTTGTCGTAGCGGATTTGCGCCTGATAACCTGTCGTGCTGCCTGAAGCCGCACCTGTCGCCCCTCCCAGTACCAGACCCACACCCGCCCCCACGGCGGCGCCATGACCGCCGTCGATCAGTGCACCCGAAGCCGCGCCGAGTGCCGTTCCCAGAGCAGCCGTCTTGACACCGCTTTCCATGGCGACATCATTGGTACTGGTTCCGGTTTGCATGGCTGCGTACTGACGGCAGAACATGTCATCGGTATGGAATTGTTCCAGGGTTTTGCCGTTGCCCGGCAATACCATGACATTGGGGCCAGAGGGCATCGAAGAGCATGCCGCCAGTGCAAGCGGCAGCAAGAGCAAGGCATATTTGATTCGGTAAGACATTGTCATACTCCATTCCGGAAAAAACGGCGGTTTGATGAAAATTCATTGTGCGTCCTGCGGAAAAGGAATCACCTTTTGCCAGTTGACATTGCATTTCTGCACGTAAGGATAATAGCCTTTCGGATTCGGGCAGTAATACCAGTATTGTCCGGCATCGCTGTTTTCGTTTTTTTCGATATAGCGGGTCGGGGACGACTGAATGACGATGGTCTGCGACGGATAGGGATAATACGGACCATACGGATAATAGGAGTAATATGGCGAATATACCGGATAAGACCACAGCGGCCCGCCGAATACGAAACCGAACGAGGTATGTGACGTATGGTGATGACGCGGCGGTGCAGGTGGTGGTCTGCGAGGCGGAGGCCGGTGCCCTCTGCCGCCGGAAGGTCGTGGCGGCGGACGCCTGTCGGCCATGGCATTCGTCATGCCGCCCAGCAAAACGAGGGAAAGCAGAAAAAGGACGGAACGCTTCATGGGAGCACCTCTTTCCATAACAATCGGAAATTGTGTCCGGATTGTGCCGGGACTGATTTCATTATCCGCCGTTTGCAATGAAAATAAAGCCATGAAAGACTTTGTAACAAAATGGAGAAACGTGGGCAGTGACAGTAAACAAGACCGGTATGAAAGGTGCAGTCGGTCATATGGAAACGGAAGCCGGTTTTGAAGCGGGGTTGTCATGGATAATGCGCACTGGTTTGTTTTGACGGGCGGTCTTTTGCTGTTTATCGGCGTGACCTCATCCATTTTGCGACGATTGCCGGTTTCCACATCGTTTCTGTATCTGGCTGTCGGATTGCTGGTCGGACCGACAGGGCTGAATCTTTTTCATTTCAATCCGCTGAAACAATCCGAATTTCTTGAAGCACTGACCGAAGTGGCGGTGTTGATTTCGCTTTTTTCCGCGGGTGTCAAAATGCCCGTTCCGGTCAGACTGTGGCGATGGCGCATGCCGATTTTGCTGGCTTCGGTTTCGATGGTGGTCAGTGTGGCGCTGATTGCGCTGTTTGCCTATTTCGTGTTGCATCTGTCGGCAGGCGCGGCCATTTTGCTGGGAGCCATTGTCGCGCCGACCGATCCGGTGCTGGCGACGGATGTCCAGAGCAGGCATCCCGGAGACCATGACAAATTGCGTTTTGCGCTGACATGCGAAGCGGGTATGAACGATGGCAGCGCTTTTCCCTTCGTCGTGCTGGGTATGGGGTTGCTCGGCTTGCACAAAATCGGTTTCATGGGATGGCGCTGGCTGTTTCTGGATGTGGTCTGGGCGACACTGGGTGGCATCATGATCGGATGTATCGCCGGATATGGATTCGGACGGCTGATCAGTACCGTCCACAAAAAATACCGGCAAGGGCTTCTGGACGATTTTCTCGGTCTCGGACTGATCGGGGTAGTCTATGGCATATCCGAAATATGCCATGCATGGGGGTTTCTCGCCGTTTTCTTCGCGGCCGTCGCATTGCGGCAAGCCGAATTCCGGGCAGCCATCGCTTCCGGCGAACAGGTCATACAGGAAGTCGGGGAAGAACCGGCAGACGGGGAAACATCATTGCGGCAACGTGAATTTTCGTCATTCGTCAGTTCGAGTTCGCTTGTGTTCAATGATTATCTGGAGCGGCTTTCGGAACTGGTGCTGATTTTGCTGGTGGGCGGAACCCTGTTCGTCAATTCGTGGAGCTGGCGAGCGGTCGGGCTGGCGCTTTTCCTTTTTTTCATCGCCCGTCCATTGAGCGTATATATCGGATTGTTGCCGATCAGGGGGGTCAAAAGGGTCAAGGGGTTGTCGGCATGGTTCGGCGTGCGGGGAATCGGCTCGCTTTACTATCTGATGTATGTCATCGACAAGGGACTGGCGGAACCGCTCGCGCTGGAGCTTATCCATTTGACCCTGATCGTCATCACCCTGTCGATCCTGTTGCACGGGATTACCGTCAGGCCGCTGTTGCACCGCTTCTGGAAATAGACGCGGTGCGTGCTGTGACGGTGATGGCCGTGCGTGCGTCTTGCCGCGACGTCACGGCGCATGCACGGTCAGTCGCTCCAGAGTTTGCCTGCGGTCGCCCAGTTTTCCTTCTTGACATCGTGCATGATGATATCGACTGCGGACGGTTCGCATTTCAGGGTCTTGCAGGTGGCTTCCGTGATGGCTTTGGCCAGTTCGCGTTTCTGTTCCACGGTACGGCCTTCGAAGAGCTGGATATTGATGGTTGGCATGATTTTTCCTTGAAATGAATAAAGACGGTAAACGACAGTGCCGGATTATACGATACCCCCGCATCAAGCGGGATACTTTGAAGCGTGTATAAAATCAAGTGCTTAAGGTGGTGCGGGGATGCGCTCTCCTTGCCGAAACACGGCGCATCTTGTAAAATCTTTTGCTATTTTTACCACGTATGTAAACCGCGTCATCCGGTGGAACGGTCATCCGGAAGGCGCTCGCCCGGGTTGCTGATATTTTCAGAACCGTTTTTCCCGACATTGCAGAGAAGTACATTTTCTATCATTGGAGCAGGACATGTTTGCTAAAGACCACACCATCGCTCAGGTCGATCCGGAGTTGTGGGACGCTATATTGCGTGAAAATACCCGTCAGGAAGATCACATCGAACTGATCGCTT
>CASETG010000078.1 GCA_949290765.1 Oxalobacter formigenes
CTACACGGTCGGTATGCCGGTCAAGATGTCGATGGGTATCGTCGACAAGATTCTGCCGGCTCCGATGCTGGGCGAACACACCGAAGAAGTGCTGAAAGAAGTTTGCGGCTTCTCCGATGAAAAGATCGCCGAACTGAAGGCAGGCGGTGCTTTCGACGTTCCACCGAAGAAGAAAAAATAATGGTGGGTCATTCTAGTGAAGTGATTCATTAGACATGAACAGGATGGGTGGCTTGTCCACCCATCTTTTTTTTGATTGTGTGGGGTTTTTCATGCGTGTTGTTATTATCGGGCAAAGGATTTTCGGACGGGCTGTGCTGGAAGCATTCCTGTCGCGAGGCGATGAAGTCGTGGCGGTATTCGTAGCGCCGGAAAAGGAAAATGCGCGTCCTGATGCCTTGAAAACAAGTGCGCTGGAAAGAAAGATTCCATTATTCCAGTTCGAAAGTCTGTCGTCGAAAGCAGCGCTGGAAACGATGGAAATGTTGAAGGCCGACATTGCGGTGATGGCCTATGTCATTCAGTTCGTTCCCCGGGAATTTACCCGGATTCCGGCACATGGGACGATTCTGTTCCATCCTTCGTTGTTGCCACGTCACAGGGGGCCCAGTGCAGTGAACTGGGCGATTGTCTGCGGAGAGCAGGAGACCGGTGTGACGGTTTTCAGGCCTACGGATGAAATGGACGAGGGACCGGTGATTTTGCAGAAAACCGTTCCCATTCATCCTGACGATACGGCAGGGACATTGTATTATGACCGGTTGCTTCCGATCGGGGTGCAGACACTGCTGGAAACCGCCGACCGTGTGGTTTCCGGAAACTATGAGGAAAAACCGCAGGATACGCATGCAGGCAGCTATGAAAGCTGGTTGAGAGAATCGGATGCGCGTATCAACTGGGGGAGTCATGTCAATCAGGTATATAACCTGATTCGAGGATGCAATCCGAGTCCGGGTGCATGGGTTGCGCATGGGCAGGAAAAAATCGTCATTCTGGAATGCCGGAAAGTGTTGTATCGCCGTTTTCAGGATGTTCGCGGAAAAGTCGGAACCATTCTCGCGGCGGACAACGACAGTTTCTCTGTCGGTGTACAGGGAGGGGAAATTCGTGTTTTGACGGTACGTACTGCATCGGGAAACAAAATGGGGGCCGGAGAATTCATGCAGCGAAGCGGATTGACCGTTGGCATGGAGTTCGGCAGATAGCGTCAGCAGACGGACAAATACTTTTCCGGATAATTAACAATTTTCCGGATTTCATGTAATATGTGCCGCACATCCGAGGAGCGTTGCAACAAAACAGGCGGCTTTTCCGTATCACAGCACAAGTTTGCCTGATTTTTGCCAGGCTCGGATTTTCACTACAACGGCGCTCACGTTACTTTTTTCTACACATTTCAGGAAAGGAGAGCGTGATGAACGCTGTATCCAGACAAGATCAGGACTTTTATATTGCAGACCCCGAACTGGCAGCATGGGGTAACAAGGAAATCAAAATCGCCGAAACGGAAATGCCGGGTCTGATGGCGATTCGTGAAGAATATGCCGCCAGCAAGCCGTTGAAAGGTGCGCGCATCAGTGGTTCGCTGCATATGACGATTCAGACGGCTGTACTTATCCAGACGCTGGAAGCGTTGGGCGCACAGGTACGTTGGGCTTCCTGCAACATTTATTCCACGCAGGATCATGCGGCGGCAGCGATTGCCGGGAACGGAACGCCGGTCTTCGCTTTCAAGGGCGAATCGCTGGATGATTACTGGGAATTCACACATCGTATCTTTGAATGGCCTGACGGTGGCTATTCCAACATGATTCTGGATGACGGTGGTGATGCCACCCTGTTGTTGCATCTGGGCAATCGTGCGGAACAGGATATTTCCGTACTGGACAATCCGACTTCCGACGAAGAAGTCTGTCTTTTCAACGCGATTCGTCGTCATCTGGCGGCTGACCCGAACTGGTATTCCAAGCGTATCAGCCAGATCAAGGGGGTCACCGAAGAAACGACGACGGGTGTCCATCGCCTGTATCAGATGCACCAGGAAGGTCGCCTGAAGTTTCCGGCCATCAATGTGAACGATTCCGTGACGAAATCCAAGTTCGACAATCTGTATGGTTGTCGTGAATCTCTGGTCGATGGTATCAAACGTGCAACCGATGTGATGATTGCCGGCAAGGTAGCCGTCGTTTGCGGATATGGTGATGTCGGCAAGGGATGTGCGCAGGCATTGAGAGCGTTGTCCGCACAGGTATGGGTGACGGAAATCGACCCGATTTGCGCGCTTCAGGCGGCGATGGAAGGATATCGTGTCGTCACAATGGAGTATGCGGCTGCACAGGCCGATATCTTCGTGACCTGTACCGGCAATTATCATGTCATCACGCATGAACACATGATCCAGATGAAAGATCAGGCTATCGTCTGCAATATCGGTCACTTCGACAATGAAATCGACGTCGCCTCGATGAGACAGTACGCCTGGGAAAACATCAAACCGCAGGTCGACCATATCGTGTTGCCGAACGGTAACCGGATTATCCTGTTGGCGGAAGGACGGCTGGTCAATCTGGGATGTGCGACAGGTCATCCGTCCTATGTCATGAGTTCCTCGTTCGCGAACCAGACGATTGCCCAGATCGAGCTGTTTACCAATACGAAGGCTTATCCGCTCGGCGTTTATACATTGCCGAAACATCTGGATGAAAAAGTGGCACGCCTCCAGCTCAAGAAACTGAATGTACAGTTGACGGAACTGACGGACGAACAGGCTGCCTATATCGGTGTGAAGAAAGAAGGCCCGTACAAACCGGAGCATTACCGGTACTAAGTCGTTCCGGTGGAAGGCACGGGGTCTCCCGTGCCGTATTGTCGGCCGGATGACGGTCCGTCGTGTGCGGACTTTGTATGGATTGAGGAAAAAGAGCCGGTTTTACGGCTGGAATGGAAAAAATCATGCGTATTCTTGTTGTCTGGCTGATTAACACGGTTGCTTTGCTCGCGCTGCCGTATCTGATGACTTCCATCAGGATATCGGGGTTCTGGACGGCATTGATTGCCGCGCTGGTACTTGGACTGGTCAATGCACTGATCAGACCGATATTCGTATTGCTGACGTTGCCGGTTACGGTGTTGACGCTCGGCGTGTTCATTCTGGTAATCAATGGACTGCTGTTCTGGCTGGTTTCAAAAATGCTCGACGGCTTTTATGTCGGGGGATTCGGAACGGCGATAGGCGGAGCATTGCTGTACAGTATCATTTCGTGGGCCTTGTCCACCTTGTTACTCAGGAATTAAATGGCATCACAAAAAAGTTTCAGTATCGAAGTGTTTCCGCCGAAGACTCCGGAAGCGATTCGTGAATTGCGCAATACGCGTGCTGAACTGGCAGAACTCTCTCCGAAATATTTTTCGATTACTTTCGGTGCAGGGGGGTCTACGCAACAGGGGACACATGATATCGCGCTGGAAATACAGAATGAGGGATATGAGGCGGCTCCTCATATTACCTGTATCGGCTCCACACGTGACAAAGTGCGCGAACGCCTGAATGAATACCGTGCTTGCGGTATCAGGCATATCGTCGCGTTGCGCGGCGACTTGCCCAGTTCGTATGGTGTGCTGGGAGAATTTCATTATGCCAGCGAGCTGGTCGAGTTCATCCGCGAGGAAACCGGCGACTGGTTCAGAATCGATGTGGCTGCATATCCTGAAATGCATCCGCAGGCCAAATCGATGACCGACGATATCCGTCATTTTGTGGAAAAGGTCAAAGCCGGTTCCGATGTGGCGATCACGCAGTATTTTTACAATCCGTCTGCCTACTTCAGGTTCATGGACAATATCCGGGATGCAGGTGTATCCATTCCGGTGATTGCCGGCATTATGCCGATTACCAACTATACGCAGCTGGCCCGGTTTTCCGATATGTGCGGTGCGGAAATTCCTCGCTGGATTCGTTTGCGGCTGGAAAGTTACGGAAACGATCTGGCGTCCATTCGGGCATTCGGGCTGGATGTCGTGACGGAGTTGTGCGAACAGCTTCTCGACGGGGGGGCGCCCGGATTGCATTTTTACAGTCTTAACCGTGCTGCCGCGACAAAGGAAATCTGGAAACGGCTCGGACTGCATGAGAAACAGAAGCAGAACGTTTAGTTTGCTGGCGACCTTCAGAAGGCACGAAAAAAGCGGTACCTGACCGGTACCGCTTTTTTTGCGGGAGAACCGTTCAGCGATGACGGTCGGCTTCGAATTCAGCAGGGCGCAGCCGTGCGGCGATTTTGTCCAGAACGCCATTGACGAACTTGTGACCGTCGATGCCTCCGAACGATTTGGTCAGTTCGACTGCTTCGTTGATGACGACACGGTAAGGAATCTCGATGTGATTGGCCAGTTCATAGGCGCCTATGAGCAAAATGGCGTGTTCCACAGGCGACAATTCAGCCAGAGAGCGGTCGATATGCGGTGTGATGGTCGCACGCAGTTTTTCCGCCTGATGGATGACGCCGGATACCAGTGCGACAAAATGTCCGGTATCGGCCTTGTCGAATCCGTGTGCCTGACGGATATGCTCGATGATGGCGGAAGCCGTGTCCTGGTTCAGCAACCATTCATAGAGCCCCTGCAACGCAAATTCGCGCGAGCGGTGTCTGGGTGAGCGGATTTTGGATGGATTGGCGTGTACGGATTTTGTTTTCATGGCATCGGATGCGGAAAGTAAGTCGGACAAGGCTGGTTCATTCGTCGTCAGAAGGCGGTTCCAGTTCGTCTATGGCCATTACCAGATTGGCCATTTCGACGGCAACACGAGCCGCTTCGGTACCTTTTTCGACCATGCGTGCCTCGGCCTGTTCGTCTGTATAGGTCGTCAGAACGGCATTGGCGATCGGCATATCGAAATCAAGTGCGACACGTGAAATACCGGCAGCCGATTCGTTGGAAACCAGTTCGAAATGGTAGGTTTCCCCCTTGATGACGGCACCGACGGCAATCAGTGCGTCGAATTGTTGCGACTCGGCCATTTTTTGCAGCGCAACGGGAATTTCCAGTGCGCCGGGTACGGTCGCGACAAGAATATCCTCATTGGCGACGCCGAGCCGTTTCAGTTCGCCCAGACAGGCATTGAGCAGCCCGCGGCAGACTTCCTCGTTGAAGCGGGATTGTACGATGCCGATGCGGAGATCCTGTCCCTGAAGATCCACTTCGAATGTATTGATACTCATAACCCTTCTCCCAGATAGCAGTGATTAAAGATCCTTGTTGTCCAGATAACCGACGATATCCAGATTGAAACCGGTCATGGAAGGCATTTTTTTCGGGTTGGCCAGCAATTTTATTTTGCCTGCGCCGATGTCGCGGAGAATCTGGGCGCCGATACCGTAGTTGCGCAGTGTCTGGCTGGCTGCTTGTGGTATGTCTTGTGCGCGCTGTTTTCCGATTGTATCGAATTTTGCCAGAAATTCCCCGGGCAGTTCATTGCAGTTGAGCATAACGAGAATGCCGCGCTCGCTGGCCTGTATGGCACGCATGGCGTCTGGCAAATGCCATGCGTGGCGTGTGGAACCCGTTTCCAGCAAATCGATCAGGGATACAGGCTGGTGAACCCTTACCAGCGTTTCCTGTTCCGGTGAAATGGTTCCCTTGATAAGTGCAAGATGGATGGACTGGCTGGGCTTGTCACGATACACGACGGCATGGAAGGGGCCTGCCTGGGTTTGCATATCGTTTTCGGCGACGCGTTCGACGATGCTTTCATGCCGGTTTCGATAGCTGATCAGGTCGGCAATCGTACCGATTTTGATATGGTGCCGCTCGGCGAATTCCAGCAATTCCGGCAGTCGTGCCATCGAGCCGTCTTCATTCATGATTTCGCAGATGACCGATGCCGGAGTCAGACCGGCCAGAGCCGTCAAATCGCAACCTGCTTCGGTATGTCCTGCACGTCGCAGGACGCCACCCTGTTTGGCGGTGATGGGAAAAATATGACCCGGCTGGACGATATCGTCCGGTTTTGCATTGCGCGCGACGGCGACCTGTATGGTGCGTGCGCGGTCGAATGCCGAGATGCCGGTGGTTACGCCGGTCGCGGCTTCGATGGATGTCGTGAAAGCGGTATTGAACGAGCTGTGGTTGTCCCGTGCCATGGGAACCAGACCGAGCTGGTCGCAACGTTCCTGCGTCAGTGTCAGGCAAACCAGACCGCGCGCATGTTTTGCCATGAAATTGATGGCTTCCGGTGTAACGAAATCGGCGGCGATCATCAGGTCGCCTTCGTTTTCGCGGTCTTCATCGTCGACCAGAATGACCATATGGCCGGCGCGGAGTTCGTCGATAATTTCTTGAGTGGAAGAAATGGGCATAACTGGATTCCTTTGCAACCTGCTATTTTAAAGGAAACTGCCCGAAACCGGCATATTATCGGTTCCGGACGGCAGGCAAGAAGATTGAAAGCGCTTCAAAACAAGTGCGCCATAAAGTCCGTATCCGACGGACTTTATGGCGACATGCAAACGAAACGGTTATTTCCCGATGCAGAATCTGGAGAAAATCAATCCGAGCAGGTCATCGGACGTGAAGGCGCCTGTAATGCTGTTCAGTGCATCCTGTGCCAGACGAAGTTCTTCGGCCAGCAGATCCAGCGATGGCGTTCCCGATACAGCATGTTCCGCGGCAATGGCCAGATGCTTGTCGGCGGTTTTCATTGCATTCATGTGACGTTCACGGGCGAGGTAGGTCGATTCACCCGTCTGCGCCCAACCGGCGATCTTGAGCAATTCGGTCTTGAGCAGATCGATGCCCTGTCCTGTTTGCGTGGACAGATAGACTTGCGTGATGCCGAACATGTTGTCGACGGACGGGCGGTGACCGGAAATGTCGATTTTGTTCCAGACCTGAATCACCGGAATGCCTTCCGGAAAATCGGCGGCGATTTTTTCATCGGAACGCGTAGGGCCGATGCTGGCGTCGAGCAGATGGAGAATGACGTCGGCTTTTTCGATTTCGCCCCATGTGCGTTCGATGCCGATACGTTCGACTTCATCTTCGGCCGTACTGGTACGGATGCCGGCCGTATCGATCAGGGTGACGGGGATGCCTTCCAGTTGTATGGTTTCCGTAATCTTGTCGCGCGTTGTTCCGGCAATCGGTGTGACGATTGCGATGTCGGAGCCGGTCAATACGTTCAGCAGGGAAGACTTGCCGACATTGGTTTGTCCGGCCAGTACGACGTGAATGCCTTCCCGCAAAAGCGCCCCCTGCGTCGCCTGGGCGACGATTCCGCTCAGCGAATCGCGGATGGCTGCGATTTTTTCCTTGAAGTTTTCCTTTTGCAGAAAATCGATGTCTTCTTCCGGAAAATCGAGCGAGGACTCGACCAGCATTCTCAATTCGATGATTGTCGCAACGAGTTCGTGGATTTCCCTTGAAAATGCGCCGGACAGCGAGCGTGAGGCAGAACGGACCGCTTCTTCGGTGGTGGCGTCGATCAGGTCGGCGATCGCTTCGGCTTGTGCCAGATCGATGCGGTCGTTCAGGAATGCCCGTCGTGTGAATTCACCGGGTTCGGCCATCCTGAGGTCGATGTTTTTGCCGACCTGAAGGCAACGTTTCAGGAGCATTTGCAATACGACTGGTCCACCATGTCCCTGAAGTTCCAGGACATCTTCTCCGGTGAACGAGTGCGGTGCCTTGAAATACAGTGCGATTCCTTCATCGATGATGCTGCCGTCTTCGTCCATGAAAGGCAGGAAATGGGCATAGCGGGGTTCCAGAGGCAATTCCGATGTGGCGTTTCTGAAGAATTCCGTAATGAACGGTTCGAGGTTCTTGCCGGATATCCGGACGATGCCGACGCCACCGCGTCCCGGTGCGGTAGCGATGGCAGCAATGGGAGAAGAATCAGTATTCATTGGAAATATACGTAAAAACAGGTTTCGTAACCATGGATCATATACTTCAAACATTATCCTTGCTGCGGCGAAAAAATAAAAGCGTTCGCGAGCAATGTGGTGCAATAAGCGTCTTTTTGGCGCCGAAAGTATGTGAAAGCAGTTGTCTGAGAACACGGAAACGCATGACAATATGGTTTTAAACCGTTTGATGGAAAATTGGAAACGTATAAAATTTCTTTCCGGTGCCGGTTTTTCATTCTCGCTGGATGCGCATGGAATCTGTCCGGCGCGGAAAGGTTATGTGCCGCAAGTGGGCTTTTTATTGATGAGTGGAGCATAAAAAATGAGCATGTCTGCCAATACAACGACCGGGAAAGCCGATGAACCGGTAACGCGTCAGACTTTCGATGATGTGATGGTGCCCGTATTTGCGCCGGCGTCATTTATCCCTGTCAGAGCGACAGGGCTGGATTTGTGGGATCAGGACGGCAAACAGTATCTGGATTTGACGGGCGGTATTGCCGTACTGGGACTGGGGCATACGCCGCCCGAAATCGTCGACGCGCTGCTCGAACAGGCAAAAAATTTGTGGCATGTCAGCAATTACTATACGAACGAGCCGGTGCTGAAACTGGCCAGAGCGCTGACGGAAGCCACGTTTGCGGAAAAAGTGTTTTTCTGCAATTCCGGTGGTGAAGCCAATGAGGCAGCTTTCAAGCTGGCTCGCAAATGGGCGCATGACCATTTCGGTCCTGGAAAGAGCAGGATTGTTTCCTGTTTCCATTCTTTCCATGGCCGGACGCTGTTTACGGTCAGCGTCGGCGGTCAGGAAAAATATACAAAGGGGTTCGAGCCGTTGCCGCAGCAGATCGATCACATTCCGTTTAACGATATCGAAGCCGCGAAAGCTGCGATCGGAGACGATGTCTGTGCGGTCGTCGTCGAGCCGGTGCAGGGGGAAGGCGGTATCCTGCCTGCCGATCCGGCCTATCTGAAAGCCTTGCGCCAGTTGTGTGACGAAAAGAACGCCTTGCTGATTTTCGACGAAATCCAGTGCGGTATGGGAAGAACCGGTACGCTTTTCGCCTATATGGATTATGGTGTTGTTCCCGATATCATGACCTCGGCCAAGGCTCTGGGGAACGGTTTCCCGATTGCTGCGATGCTCACCACTTCCGAAATCGCCAAATCTTTCTCGGTCGGTGTGCATGGCACGACATACGGCGGCAATCCACTGGGGGCCGCGGTCGCCTGCAAGGTACTGGAAATCATCAACAAGCCGGCTTTCCTCGCACGTGTCGTCGAAGCAGGGGAGAAACTGAGAGAAAGTCTTGAACGGATCGCCGCTGATTATCCTGACGTTTTCGCGGGAGTCAGGGGAAAAGGTCTGATGCTGGGGCTGGTCATGTCCGGCAAGTATCAGGGGCGTGCCGGTGAAATTACGCAGGCGGCACAGCAACAGGGATTATTGCTGCTGCTGGCCGGATACGATGTCATTCGGTTTGTTCCGGCGCTTGTCATATCGGACGAACATATCCGCCAGGGTGAAAAACTGTTGCGGCAGGCAATCGATGCCTGGCTGGGACGGTAAGGTGTCCATGATGAAAACGGCCCGTTGACGGGCCGTTTTTTCTGACACTTTCGCACAGTCAGGATTTCGGAGCATCCTTGTCCACGACAGGCTTCGGCTTGAATTGCTTGTCGCTGATGCGGAATTTCGCGCGACGGTCACCCATCAGACGTCGCAGCTCCTTGATGCTCAGTTCGCTGACTTCATGCATACGGATCAGCAAAGATGCGCCGACCGGCAAACGATGATGACGGATTTTGCTGATGACTGGAGGAGCGACTTCCAGCGCACGGGACAATGCCGCGTCGTTTTTGAGATTCAGATGCTGGATAAGCGTATCCAGAAGACGATTCGGGTCATATATACGGTCTTCGAGCCGGTCTTCTGCGGGTTGCGTTTCAGGGCTGGGTTGTTTGTTCGTCATCTTCAAGGATTCCGTGAGTCAAAATTCCATGCACAGACAGGATTAACGGCATATTACCTGAAAACAATGATTTTCAACTATTTTAAACGAGAAAGTTGTCCGGATATACGAAAAATACGATGCCGCTGAAAAGACCGGTTTGCTTGAAAACAGGCCTTTTCAGAACGGGAATGTCCAGACGGCAGGAAACGGGAAACGGATAAGCGCGCGGATAAATTTATTCCCCGTTTCTGGCATCGGCGATTTCACGGGCGAGCAAAACGACCGACATGGCGTAGAAATAACTTCGGTTATAGTGCGTGATGGCGAAAAAATTGTCGGTGCCGATCCAGTAGTCGGCAGGTTCTGTACCGTTCGGCAAATCGATCAAACCGAACAGAAGATCATCCGGTACATCGCCGTCGGGGATGATGCAGCCGTTTTCAAGTCGAGAAATGGATAATGTGGCTGCCAGTCCCTGATCAAGCAGGGATGGCGGTATCGTGCAGTCAGGTCGCGTGTGTACGGGAAAGACGACCGGCAAGCCGTTTTTCCATCCGTGCCGGACGAGGAAGTGGGCGATACTGCCGATGGCGTCGACGGGCGAATTTTCCAGATCGATGATGCCGTCTCCGTCGAAATCGACAGCGAACTGCCGAATGCTGCCGGGCATGAACTGCGGGTACCCGATGGCGCCGGCGTAGGAACCATACAGATTGGCCGGGTTTTTGCCGGTTTCTTTCGCAAACAGCAACAGATTTTCCAGTTCTTTTCTGAAGAAACGTTTTCTTGCTGCCTGATTGGGTGTTTCCGGATAGTCGAACGCCAGTGTCGACAGTGCGTCGATGATCCGGAAGTTGCCGGTATATCGACCGTATACCGATTCGATTCCGATGATGGCGACGATGATATCGGATGGGACACCATATGTTTTTGTCGCACGGTCAAGCGCGTCTTCATACCGGTTCCAGAAGCGCACGCCGGCCGATATTCTTGCGGGATCGATGACGTTTTTGCGATAGTTTTGCCAGTTTTTCGCTTTCGGGTTACCAGATGGCGTGACCAGCCGGATGACCGTGGGGTTACTGTGAACCTGTTCGAAAAGGGTGGTCAGCCGAGTCTTGTCGAAAGAATATTTATCTGAAAATTCATCGACGAATTCGGCTTTCGCCGTTTCAAAAGAGATACCGGTACCGGATTGTGCCGTGACGGAAGATGGCGCGGATGCCGATGTCGCAGGACGCGTGCCGGAATCGGGGGTGTCGGGAATATGCCGACAGCCTGTCAGTGAAAACAACAGGATGGAGAACAGAAAAAATCCGCGTTTTGTCATCCGGCAGATGCTGATCATGAATATGCCCTTTCGACGGTTTTTTAAAGTGATTGGCAGAGTATAGCAATGGATGGTGCGAAAAGAACCGGAATGCGCCAAACCCGGGAGAAAACGGCATGATTGTGCCTGCCAGTCGTGACGTCTGTCGCATCAGGAAAAACCGAGGGCGGCTCGGATTGAAAAACGGCGGCAAATCGGTGGTTCGATACATCGCCAAGAAGCGGGGAATGCCGTATCATCTTTTCTGGGACGGATTATGGGATTCCACGGTGTCTGTCGCCGTGCGGTTTGTCGTCCACGCGAGGCGAAAGAACTCATTCTGAAAGATTTTTGATTATGACTACTGCCGTTTATTTTCATCCCGTGTGCCAGTTGCATGAAATGGGCGGGCATCATCCGGAATCACCGGCGCGTATGAGAACCATGCTCAAGGCATTCAGGGACAGCGGGCTGGACCGTGTCTTGCAATATCGTTTGTCGCCGGAAGCCACGGAACAGGATATTCGTCGTGTGCATACCCAGGATATGATCAACAAGGCCAAGAACAATATTCCGCCACTGGGTGACTATTATCCACTGGATGAAACGCCATTGAACCACTACAGCTGGAAGGCGGCCTTGCGGACGACCGGCGCGGCTGTCGCTGCGACCGATGCCGTTCTGGCGGGTGAAATCAGCAATGCCTTTTGCATCCAGCGTCCGATCGGCCATCATTCGACCATCGGCGAAGCGATGGGCTTTTGTGTGTTCAACAGCCTGGCGGTCGCCGCCATGCGCGCAGTCAAGGTGCACAAACTGAACCGGGTCGCCATAGTCGATATCGATGTACATCACGGTAACGGGACGGAAGATGTGTTCGCCTATGAGCCCGATGTCATGATGGTCAGCTATTACCAGCAGTATCTGTATCCGTTTTGCGGCAATGAAAAAGAACGCGCCCACATGGTCAACGTACCCGTTCCGCCCGGAACGGGAGGGGATGTGATACGGCAGGTCGTTACCGAAAAATGGTTGCCGGCGTTGCACCGGCACAAGCCCGAGATGATTTTCATCTCGTCCGGGTTCGACGCGCATCGCGACGATAAGCTGGGCGATATGAATCTGGTCGAGGACGATTATGCATGGATTACCCGTCAGGTGATGGCGATTGCAGACGAGTATGCGCAGGGTCGCATCGTCAGTCTTTCCGAAGGCGGTTATAACCTCGATGCGCTGGCAGGCAGTGTCGTGGCGCATGTGAAAGCGCTTGCGAAAGTGGAGTAGGTTCGGGAAATATGGCTATCCAGTGGTTTCCGGGGCACATGAATGCCGCACGCCGGAAAGCGGCAGAGACAATGGAAATGACCGATCTGGTCATCGAGGTGCTGGACGCCCGTTTGCCTGCGGCCAGCAGCAATCCCATGGTCGAAGAATTGCGACGGCATCGCCAGCGACCGGTACTGAAAATCCTGAACAAGAGCGATCTGGCCGATCCGGCAGTCACGCGTGCATGGCTGGATGACTTCAATGCGCGGCCCGGCGTCCATGCGGTTGCGATTTCGTGCAAGAATCCTTCGGATGTCGCGCGGATTCCGTCGTTATGCCAGAAACTGGTTCCGCACCGGAGTGGACCGGGAAAACCGGTCAGAATCATGATTATGGGTATTCCCAATGTCGGGAAATCGACCTTGATGAATATGCTGCTCAAACGGCGTGTCGCGGCGGTCGGTGATGAACCGGCTGTGACCAAAAGCCAGCAACGGTTGTATCTGAACAAGAATATGGTGTTGACCGATACGCCGGGCATGTTGTGGCCGAAAATCGTTTATCCCGATGACGGTTATATGCTGGCGGCCAGTCATGCGGTCGGTGTGAATGCGTTGATCGAGGAAGAAGTGGCGGCCTTTCTGGGAGATGTGTTGCTGGCGCGTTACCCGGAGTATCTGGCGGCGCGGTACAAGATGCCTGTCGAAGGTCTCGACGGTATCGGGCTGACGGAAATGATCGCCCGCAAACGCGGACTCAAAATCAGGGGCGGGGAACCGGATATCGAAAAAGGGGCGCATACCCTCTTGCTGGATTATCGCAGTGGCGCCATCGGCCGCGTCAGTCTCGAAACGCCGGAAAGCCGTCGTGCCATGCTGGAATCGTTTGATCGGGAAAATCAGAAAACCGACAAGAATGAATGACCGGAACTTCCGGTTGCAGGGTTGAGCCTGTTTCCGATTTATAATGCACTACATGAAACCAATTGCTCCGGGAACCGTTATTTTTCATCGCTATCGCGGGTATGGCGTGTTGACGGCCGTCAATTTGCTGACAGGCTGGGTATCGGCACGTTTCGGCAACGAGCAACGTTGCCTTGACCTGAATCTTTCCACGGATGAGGTGCAACATGCCGATGGCGAGCCGATTCTGTTCAGACTCGCCGCGCCGGATCGTATGCCGCATGCGCGGCTGATGGATATGGTCAGGAAACTGCACAGTGCCGGTTACCAGCGTCTGTATCTGCATTCATGGCCACGTGAATCGGGTTTGCATTGGCGCTGGCATCTTTTCACGGGATGCCGCAACTGGTTCCAGCGTCCCTGGCGGGAAGGCTGGTATGGTTCGGGGGCGGATTATATTTTCAATCCGGTGATGGGGTGGGGCGATGCACCCGGTGCAACGACAGATGAACTGATCGACGCGCTGTCGCGATTCGATCCGGAAGGATTGGCTCAGGCGCTGGGCGAGGACGAAGAGCATACGCTCTGGTTCAACCGGGTATGCAAGGCGTTGTTGCCGGGATATATGTACAGCCTCGAGAAGCGACTGAATCCGGATGGCTCGTTTTCGGATGTGTTGCCGGTTTATCCTGTCCGGCAGGGTTTGCCACCTTATGACGGTCCGTCTCTGCCCTGTCCGCCAGGCTGGAACAAAAAGTATCGTACCGATCCCGTTGTGCGGGATTATTTCTGCTGTTTCTGACGAGGTGCAAAATGGCGCTGCATATCATCGCGACTGGCGGAACGTTTGAAAAACATTACGATGAAATCAGCGGCACGCTGGTTTTCGGCGACAGCCATATTCCGGCGATCGTCAGGCGCGCCCGTTTCGCGGCGCCCTATACTTTCGAGACGGTATGCATGCTGGATTCGCTGGATATGCAGGATGCCGACCGGCTGAATATTCTCAAGGCCTGTTCGTCGGTGACTGCCGAAAGCATCCTGATCGTGCACGGTACCGATACGATGAGGGAAACGGCTGCCGTCCTGGGAGAAGCGTCACTTGGCAAGACGATTGTCCTGACCGGTGCGATGATACCGTACGAGTTCGAGAACTCGGACGCATTGTTCAATTTCGGTTTTGCGGCGAGTGCCGCGCAGCTGTTGCCACACGGTGTATATGTGGCGATGAACGGCCTGATTTTCGACTGGCGGCATGTCCGGAAAAATCGTCAGGAAGGTCGTTTTGAAGCGGTTTGAAATGGATTTGACAACAATAGATTTTTGGATTGGTTTGCAATGAATATCGTTATTCTGGCTGCCGGCATGGGCAAACGCATGCACTCGTCGCTTCCCAAGGTCTTGCATAATCTGGCAGGAAAATCCATGCTGGAACATGTCATTACGACGGCAAGAGCGCTGAATCCCGAAAAACTCGTGGTCGTGTGCGGGCACGGCGGTGAAATGGTGCGCCAGAAAGTCGCCGCATCCGATCTGGTCTGTGTGACACAGCAGCCGCAGCTTGGAACGGGGCACGCGGTCATGCAGGCAGTGCCGGAACTGGACGAAAACGTGCCGACGCTGGTTCTGTACGGCGATGTGCCGCTGATAGGCGGGGCGTCGCTGGCGCGTCTGGCCGAAGTGGCAGGCAATGACAAACTGGGTATTCTGACGGTCGAGATGGATGATCCGACGGGATATGGACGGATTATCCGCGAACAGGGAAAAATACGACGTATCGTCGAGCAAAAGGACGGCAATGCGGAGGAACTGGCGGTACGGGAAATCAATACCGGTATTATGGTTCTGCCGACGGTTTCGCTCAAACGCTGGCTTGCCGCGTTGACCAATGACAATGCACAGGGTGAATATTATCTGACCGATGTCGTCGCGAAGGCCGTTGCCGAAAATATCGACATTGTCTCGGTTCAACCCGGCCAGTTCTGGGAAACGCTTGGCGTCAACAGCAAGAGCCAGTTGGCCGCCCTTGAACGGATTTACCAGCAAAATGCGGCGGCGGCGTTGCTTGAGAGCGGCGTCGGTCTGGCCGATCCGGCGCGTATCGACGTTCGTGGTTCCCTGCGTTGCGGTCGTGACGTCTTCATCGATGTCAACTGTGTTTTCGAGGGAGATGTCGTGTTGGCGGACGGTGTGTCGGTCGGGGCGAATTGCGTGATCAGAAACTGTCAGGTGGGAGAAAATGCGGAAATCCGTCCGTTCTGTCATCTGGATGGCGCGACTGTCGGTGCGGGTTCGCTGATCGGTCCTTATGCCCGTTTGCGTCCGGGAGCCGATTTGGGAGAAGAAGTGCATATCGGCAATTTCGTCGAAGTCAAAAACAGCCGTATCGCGGCGCAGAGCAAGGCAAATCATTTGGCCTATGTCGGCGATTCCACCGTCGGCAGCAGGGTCAATATCGGGGCCGGCGCGATTACCTGCAATTACGATGGAGCCAACAAGCACCGCACGGTTATCGAGGATGATGCCTTTATCGGAACGAATTGCGAACTGGTCGCACCGGTCAAGGTCGGCAGCGGTGCGACGATCGGTGCGGGCACTACGTTGACCAAGGATGTGCCCGCCGGATCGCTGACGGTATCCAGAACACGGCAAACCACGATAAATGACTGGAAAAGGCCGGTAAAATCCAAAAAATGACGCCTTTTTCCGTAAAAATTGACGGATCGCAGTTTTTTGAAAATTGGTGCGGACAAAGTGACTAAATCGTCATGATTCCTGCTATATTGTCAAAAGAACCGTCTTTGCAAGACAAAGACGGTTTCCCTCTGTTGAAATGAAGTTTTGCCGTACTGATCCAGTATCGGTATTTCTGTTTCGGTGCGGTTGTCGTTCACTCACCATTGCCTGAATCATCGGAATTTGGAGCCTGCCGTGTTCGGCAAAATCCGGATACCAAAAAACAGAAAGGAAATGAATATGGGTATGAATGCGGAAAAGCCGGACCAGAACGCCGGACCACTCTCTCCTGACATGCTGCGGAAAATCAACGATTACTTCAACGCAGCCAATTACCTCTCGGTCGGACAGATTTACTTGTACGACAATCCATTGCTGAAAAAGCCGCTGTCGCCGGATGATATCAAGCCGCGACTGCTGGGGCACTGGGGAACGACTCCCGGCCTGAACTTCGTCTATGTGCACATGAACCGGGTCATCAAGAAATACGACCTGGACATGATTTTCGTAACGGGACCCGGTCATGGCGGTCCGGCGCTTGTCGCCAATACCTACCTGGAAGGGACATACAGCGAGTTTTACCCGAATGTCTCGGAAGATGAGGAAGGGATGAAAAAACTGTTCACGCAGTTTTCGTTCCCGGGAGGCATACCGAGCCATACGGCGGCCGAAACGCCGGGTTCGATTCACGAAGGTGGCGAGCTGGGCTATGCGCTTTCCCATGCGTTCGGTGCGGCATTCGACAATCCCGATCTGATCGTGACCTGTGTGGTCGGCGATGGTGAGGCCGAAACGGGGCCGCTGGCGACAGGATGGCATTCCAACAAATTCATCAATCCCGTATATGACGGCGCCGTATTGCCGATTTTGCATCTGAACGACGGAAAGATCGCCGGCCCGACCGTACTGGGCCGTATTCCGCCGGAAGAACTGGATGCGTTGATGCGCGGTTATGGCTATGAGCCGTATTACGTGGAAGGCTCCGACCCGATGGTCATGCATCAGAAGATGGCGGCCACGCTGGATATCGTGATTTCGAAAATCAGGCAGATTCAGGCCGATGCACGTGCAAACGGATTCACTACACGGCCGAAATGGCCGATGATCGTGCTACGCAGTCCGAAAGGATGGACCGGGCCGAAGGTTGTGGATGGCATGCAGATCGAAGGAACGTTCCGTTCGCATCAGGTGCCGGTCAATGAAGTCAAAACCAATCCGGAGCATCTGAAAATCCTGAACGACTGGCTGTTGAGCTACAAGCCGCAAGAGCTTTTCGACGAACACGGCAAGCTCAGACCGGAACTGGCAGAACTGGCTCCGAAAGGCAACAAGCGTATGGGCGCCAATCCCCATGCCAATGGCGGGATTTTGTTGCGCGAATTGCGTATGCCGGATTTCCGTAAATATGCCGTCGATGTTCCGTCGCCGGGTGTCGTCGTGGCCGAAAGCACACGGGTTCAGGGCAACATGATTCGCGATGTCTTCGTTCTGAATGAAGAATCGAGGAATTTCCGGGTATTCTGTCCGGATGAAACGTCGTCCAACCGCTGGAATGCCGTGTTCGAAGTCACCGAACGGGCATCCATGGATGAAATCAAGCCGACAGACGACAAGGTATCGCATACCGGACGTGTGCTGGAAATGCTGTCCGAGCATCAGTGCGAAGGCTGGCTGGAAGGGTATATCCTGACGGGGCGTCACGGCTTTTTCCCATGCTATGAAGCGTTTATCCACGTGGTGGATTCCATGTTCAACCAGCATGCGAAATGGCTGGAAGTCTGCCGTCATATTCCCTGGCGTCGTCCGGTCGCCTCGCTCAACTATTTGCTGACGTCCCATGTCTGGAGACAGGATCATAACGGCTTGAGTCACCAGAATCCGGGTTTCATCGATCTGGTGATGAACAAGAAAGCCGATATTACCCGTGTATATCTGCCGCCTGACGCCAACTGTCTGTTGTCGGTGACCGACCACTGTTTGCGGAGCAGGCATCGTATCAATGTGATTGTTGCCGGCAAACAGCCTGCCTTGCAGTATCTGACGATGGATGAAGCCATCCGGCATTGCACGGCCGGTATCGGTATCTGGGAGTGGGCAAGTAACGACAAGGGGGCGGAACCCGATGTCGTCATGGCATGTTGCGGCGATGTCCCGACGCTTGAAACGCTGGCTGCCGTCAAGATTCTGCGCGAACATATTCCCGGGCTGAAAATCAGGGTGATCAACATCGTCAACCTGATGACCTTGCAGCAGCCGGCGGATCATCCCAACGGCTTGTCCGACAGGGAATTCGATGTACTGTTCACCAAGGACAAACCGGTCATCTTCGCCTATCACGGTTATCCGTGGCTGATTCACCGGTTGACTTATCGCCGTACGAATCACAAGAATTTCCATGTCCGTGGCTACAAGGAAGAAGGGACGACGACCACGCCGTTCGACATGGTGGTGATGAACGATCTGGATCGTTATCATCTGGCGGGAGATGTGATCGATCGCTTGCCGAGTCTGGGCGCGAAGGCGGCCTATACCAAGCAGTATCTGCGTAACAGGCTGCTGGAGCACAAGGCCTATGTTTACCAGTATGGCGAAGACATGCCGGAAATCAGGGACTGGAACTGGGCGGACGGCAAGTCCTGACAAACGATCTGGCGGGCGATACGGAAAAGACCCGTTCCGAAAAACGCACGCGCTCTTTGGGGGGCGTGCGTTTTTTGTCGTCTGTCATCACATCATGATTGTCACCGCACGTTTTTTTCGGCACAGTATTGGGCAAATCCCCGTTGGCGCAGCATGCATGCCGGACATTGGCCGCATCCGTAGCCCCATTCGTGCAATTGGTCATGTGTGCCCATGTAGCAGGTGTGCGTTTCCTGAACGATCAGATCGACCAGCGGTTGCCCTCCCAGATCGAAAGCGAGTTGCCATGTTTCTTTCTTGTTTTTCCACATGAGTGGCGTCACGAGATTCAGACGGGTGTCCATGCCGATGTTCAGGGCGACCTGAAGGGCCTTGATGGCATCGTCCCGGCAATCCGGATAGCCGGAAAAATCGGTTTCGCACATGCCGCCGACCAGTACGTTCAGGCCGCGGCGGTAGGCCAGCATCGCGGCAACGGTCAGAAACATCAGGTTGCGACCCGGTACGAAGGTGTTCGGCAAGCCGTTTTCCATCATACGGATTTCCATGTCGGCCGTCATGGCGGTTTCCGATATGTCGCTGATCAGCGAAAGGTCGTAAATATGGTCCGGACCGAGTTCACCTTGCCAGTTATCGGCGTGCCGGCGCATTTTTTCAAGGATTTTCGGCCTGACATCCAGTTCGACGGCGTGTCGTTGACCGTAACGGAAACCGACGGTTTCGACTGTGTCATAATGGTTCAGCGCCCAGGCAAGGCATGTCGTCGAATCCTGGCCGCCGCTGAAAAGCACCAGCGCCTTTTTCGCGGGTGCGGTAGTGTGGGTATCGAGAGGAGCGTTCATTCTGTATCAAAAGCAGTTGGGACGGTGCGAAAGAGTACTGTCCCGTCCGGGCAAATGTCCGTGGTTGCCGGATGCTATACAATGTCCGGCTTTTACGGTTTCTTGAAATATATTAAACGATTTGAACAGGAATGCATGATTGTACGGCCGGTCGGCTAATATGCCATTATTCATGACCGACAGGTACGGCGATTATCCATGTCCAGTACGATGGGAAATTTCAGTTACGACAAAGCGACGCGCATGATCGCGTACTGGCTGCGTTTATGTTTCGCCGGCCTGATGGTGTTCTGGCTGCTCGCCTGTATGTCGGTGCTTCATGCCGCATCCTTGTCCTATGATGTCGAAATCAGGGCGCCGGAGGCGGTCAGTACCCTGCTGAAGCAGAATCTGGAGCTGATTCGCTGGCGTGGCGACAAACAGATCGATGCCATGCAGTTGCGTCGCCTGTATCGCAATACACCGGACGAAATCCGGCATTTGCTGGAGACGGAAGGGTATTATTCGCCGGTCGTGAAAATGGATATGGAATCGCATGGCGATCAGGGAAAACGCATCGTCATCGATGTCGAACCCGGCAAACCGGTCAAGGTTGCATCGGTGGATATCGAATTTACGGGGGCGATCGCCACTCAGGAAGCGTCATTGCGACCCGATATCACGCAGCTGAAAAAAGAATGGCAGTTGCCGGTCGGGTCGATTTTCAGAATGGCAGACTGGGAAACCGCCAAGGTGGCGCTGCTCAAACAGGTGACGGCCGTGCGTTATCCGCGTGCGGAACTTGAAGATACGCAAGCCATCGTCAATCCTGAAACGGACACGGTGGCCCTGAAAGTCGTGATAAACAGCGGCAAACCGGTCACTTTCGGCCCGATCAGGATTGTCGGACTGCACCGGTACGGCGAAGACGTCATCATGGGGCAACGTCCGGTCAAGGTCGGTTCGACGTATCGTGAAAATGCCTTGCTGAACTGGCAGTCCCGTCTTCAGGATACCGGTTATTTCCGTTCTGTCGAAGTATCGGCCGATCTTGAATCCGGACTGGACGAAGTGCCGGTGACGGTGACAGTTGTGGAAAACATGAAAAAACATGTTTCCGTCGGTGTCGGTTACAGTACGGATACGGCAGAGCGCATCAGCTTGTCATATGACAATCTGCATTTGTTCGGCAGGGATTACAAACTGAACAGTTCGGTCGTGTTGCAGTCGAAACAGCGTACCGCCAAGGCCGATATATATTTGCCGCCTTCCATGGAGGGTGTACGGGACAGTTTCGGCGTCATGTATGACCGTTCCGAAATCGAAGGAGAAGATACGAGGGTCGTCGGTGCCAATATCAGACGGGCATGGGGAACACCGCGTTTCGAGAAGTATGTCCGTGCCGAATATCTGAATGAACATACCCGGATCGACGGAGCGGACGGTCAGCAAAGTGAGGCGATGCCGGTGACGTTCGGTGTCGTCATCAGACGGCTCAATAACCGGTTGGCGCCGACGAAAGGTTATGCGGTCGAGGCACAGGTCGGAGTGGCTGCCGAGCCGTTGCTGACGGACAAGTCGTTTATCCGGAGTTATCTCAAGGGGTTGCGTTTGCAGACGGTCAGCGAGAACAGTTATCTTGTCTTGCGTGGTGAGCTGGGAGCCGTTTTTTCAGACGGTAAAAGCGGCATTCCCTCGACGCTCATGTTTCGTACCGGCGGCGACCAGTCGGTGCGCGGATATGCCTATGAAAGTCTGGGTGTCCGGGAAGGTGATGCCACTGTCGGCGGGCGTTATCTGGCGGTCGCCAGTGCGGAATACCAGTATTATTTTCTGAAGAACTGGGGGGTGGCCTTTTTCGTCGATGCCGGCAATGCAGGCGATACGGTCAGCGAACTTGATCCTGCTGTCGGTTACGGTATCGGCGGTCGCTGGCGCAGTCCTGCCGGGCCGGTCGGTGTCGATCTGGCCTATGGCGAGAGAACCGGCAATTTCCGTTTACATTTTTCACTGGGGTTCACTTTCTGATGCGACGTCGTTTTCTGATCTGGCTGTTCGTCCCGCTGTTTGTGCTGGGTGGACTCGTCTGGCTCGCAGGCCAGGAGTGGACGTTGCAATGGATTGCCGGCAGGGTCGTGCAGGCAAGTGGGGGCAGCATCGAAATCGAAGGTGTTTCCGGCACGCTGGTCAATTCGCTTGAAGTCGGGAAGATATCTTTTTCAAGCCCGGAAAAGGATATCGTCATCGACGATCTGGCATTGGTCTGGAATCCATGGAAACTTTTGCGTGGTGAAATCGATGTCGAACGGATTGCAGCCGGACGTATCGCCATCGACATGAAACAGTCGTCCGATGAGCCGTTTGTACTGCCCCATTCGCTGGCGCCACCTCTGGCGGTCCGTGTCGCACAGGCGGAGTTCGGTGTCGTTTCGCTCTCCAGAACAGGTATCGGCATGTCGCTGGAACAGGTGCATTTCTCGCTGTTTTCCGACGAAAAGGCATGGTATCTGGATGATTTCGGTTTTGGCAGTCCGTTTGGCAATGCCGCGATCCGGATCGAACTCGGTATGGACAAACCACACGTGATCGATGGCAGTATCCGGTTTGAAAACAGCCGGAATGGCGCACAAGCGGATGTCACGTTGGGCGGCAGTCTGGAAAGACTGGTGGTTGCCGGAGTTCTTGACGGATACGATGCCACCGGAAAACTCGATGCCGTCTTGACACCTTTTGCAGAATTTCCGTTCGAGTCGGTCAAACTGGATCTCAGGGGTATCGATCCGTCCCGAATACAGTCGTCATGGCCACAGGCATTGCTTGATGTTCGGGTTGATGTGGCGGCCGGCAGGGAACAGATCTTGCGTGGGCATGTATTGGCGCAGAACAGGATCGCCGGAGCCATCGACAGCAACCGGATACCGGTTCGTTCCCTGGGCGCGAGAATCGGCGGACATATCGAGCGGATAACGCTGAGCGATATTGCCCTGGATTTCGGCAGGGCAGGCAGATTCGACGGTAATGGACTGTTTTCGGCGGAACGTACGGAAGTGACGCTCGCGACGACGCGGTTTGACCTGCATGAAATCAGTTCCATCATCCGGCAAACCCATGTCGGCGGGAACATTCATTTCATTGAAGAGGACGGAACGCAGGAATTCAGACTGGATCTCAATGAACGTGCGATTCGCTTCAATGCATTGGTGCGGAAAAAAGGGGATGACCTGACGCTGGAAGACATGCTGGTCAGAGCGGATGACAGCATGCTGAAAATGACGGGCAAGATGAGTCTGGCGGAAAGCGGAAAACTTGCGCTGAACGGTGAAATCAGGCGCTTGGACTTTGCCGATTTCGGCAAATTCGCTTCATCTGATCTGAATGCCGATATCAATATTGCCGGTGTCGTGAAGCCGCAACCGGATTTGCAGGTGCGGTATGCCTTCTTGCCGAGCCGTTTGCTGAATCAGGCGTTGTCCGGTCGCGGGCAAGTCCGGATTCGCGGTAAAGAAGTGCGCGATGCCGACCTGTCGTTGCAATTGGGTGCCAATTCGCTGAAAGTGGCAGGCAACCTCGGTCAACCAGAAGACCGATTGCGCTGGGAGCTGGATGCGTCTGACCTGAAAGCTTTCGGGAAAGGCTGGCAGGGAGCACTTGCCAGTGACGGTGAATTGCGCGGTGTTCTGGATAACCTGCGGTTGGCGATGCATCTGAACGGCTCGGAATTTCTGCTCATGAACCGTTTCGGCGCGCGAAAATTGCAGGCGGATGTCCAGTTCGGCATGGCGCCGCAGGACAAGATAGCGGTCGATATAGAAATCGATGAAGCGACTCTCGGCTCGGGACGCTGGAAAACGATTCGGACACAAGTCGACGGGACAGGACGCTCCCATACGTTGCAAGCATCGGTGCAAAACGACATGTTCGACTTGTCGGCGCGTGCATCCGGGGGATTTGTGTCCGGCAGTTTGTGGAAGGGGGAGCTGGAATCGCTGGAAAACCGTGGACGACTGTCATTTGTGCTTGTGGATGCCGTGCCGCTTGTGGTTGGAGTCGATGATTTTTCGATTCGCGACATGGTGTTGAAATTGCCGGACGGCAGGTTGACGGTTCAGAAATTCGTCCGGAAAGGCAACGTGATCGAAACATCGGGAAATGCCAGGGCAGTTCCGCTGGCGTATTTGCTTGCCCTTTCTCCAGATGCATCCGGTTCGGTCCATACTACGCTGACGCTGGGAGCGGACTGGTCGCTGAAAACAGGTAACAGTCTGGACGGGCAAATACATCTTTATCGCGAAAACGGCGATATTACCCTGATGGGCGACAATGTGATCGAGCTTGGATTGGATACCCTCGATGTACAGATGCAGCTGTCGGGCAATACGGTCAATCTGGATGCCGGGGTTCAAAGCGTGAAAGCCGGCAAAATCGCCGTTTCGGCGATGACACGCTTGACCCGGCAGGACGGAAGCTGGAGCGTTACGCCAAACAGTCCGTTGCAACTGTCTGCGCATGCCGATATGCCGTCTCTGGCATGGATCGCGCCATTGACGGGACAGCAGGATATCGAATTGGGTGGCGCGCTGGCGCTGGCTGTCCGGGGACGCGGTACTCTGGGCAATCCTGATTTGTCAGGAACGATAAACGGGAAGAATCTGGCGTTCAACTGGTTGAGTATGGGCGTCAACCTGTCCAGAGGTGAGCTCGCTGCAGTTCTGGACGGCAATCGTCTGGAAATCGGAAAAGGCATTATTTACGGTCCACAGGGCAATATGCAGATCGGCGGTGCGATATTCCTGAAAAACGGACAGCTCCAGACGGATTTGTATTTCGAGGCAGACAGGTTGCAACTGCTTTCCAGCGTTGACAGGAAATTGGCGATAACAGGAAAAGGACAGTTTGCGCTGGATGAAAACAAACTGCAGCTGAACGGGAACTGGCGTGTCAATGATGCGACGATCATTCTGGCAGACAGTGCCAGCGTGACATACAGCAAGGACGTGATAGTGCTGGGGCGGGTGGAAAAGAAAACCGAGCGGCCGATTCCGGTGAATTTCAATTTGACGGTCGATCTTGGCAGCAGATTCTATCTCAAGGGTAAAGGACTCGATACACGTCTGGAAGGCAAAATACAGGCGGTTTCTTCTCGTGACAATCGTCTCCGGGTGTTCGGTACGATCAATACAGTCAACGGGACTTACAGCGCATTCGGCCAGAAACTCACGATCGCCAAAGGTGAAGTGATGTTCAGCGGGCCGGTCGAAAATCCGACACTGAACATTCTGGCAGTCCGGACATTTTCGCAGACGGATGATGTAACCGAAGTCGGTGTGTCGGTCAGAGGGTCGGCGCAATCGCCGAGAGTCCAGCTGGTATCGACACCGGAAGTCTCGGATACGGAAAAACTGTCCTGGCTGGTATTGGGCGACAGTGGTGGAGAAAAAGGCGATGACCAGCAGCGCGCGATGATCGCGACAGCTGCCGCAGCGTTGCTGAGTACGGAACAGTCCGGCGTCGGCGGTTTGCCTTCGCGATTGGCCAGTACCATCGGTCTGGACGATATCGATATTTCTTCATCGTCCGAGCTGGATGAGACGGTGCTGTCGTTGACCAAGCGGATTTCATCCCGCCTGTACCTGACGTATGAACAGGGATTGACCGGCGCGACCAACCTGATCAAGTTGCGCTATATCATTTCCAGACACCTGTCGCTTGTCGGCCAGACGGGAACCATCACAGCCGTCGATCTTTTCTATGACTGGCGGTTCGACTGAATGGCGTTTACTGAAGTGGCGTGATATTCCGGATGGTTTGCAAAAGCTTCAGGCCACCCGTTTCATCAAACAGGATCTGGACAGGATACCAATCGTGGTCTGGCGAAAGCCAGACGCGCATATTCTGCTTTTTGCGCTCGTTTCTGGACAATTCGACGACCCTGAGCGTTCCCATCGGGGTGGCGAGTTCATCTGTCTTGATGACCTTGAATACCCAGGACTCGATTTTGCTGCGACCGGCGACGGGAAAAGTCAGTGTCGCACCCGGCACGATACGTGCCGGATCGGCTTTCGCCGTTGCGGCCAACTGCCAGACGATACTCGCGCGATCCTGTGCGGTTTCATTCAGCGGTGCCGTTTTGTCGGCACGAAAAGTGACCGTATGGTTGACGTAATCGAAAAGCGTAGTCGTCTGAGCCTTGCGGAGCCGTTTTTCGGTATATTTTTCCGGTACCAGTCCCTGTGCATCGAGGCGTCCGGTGCTGTCGGCTTCCAGAATCTTGCCGAAGAGCGATACTTTCGCTTCGTTTCGGATGGCATAGTTTCCGGATGAGGCTTTCCAGCGGATGGATGAGTCGCCGTTCAATGTCAGTCCGTTATATTCGGCTTTTACGGAGTAGGACAGGTCGGCGGATGGCGGGACGGCGGCGATGGTAGCGGCACAAGCCCATGCGGAAGCGACTAATAACGTCATCCAGGCCACAACATAACGTATCTTTTTCATTTCGTAGTTCCGGTCGGCATGTAATAATGAACAATTACCGGCGGGGCATGCCATCCTGCCGGTAGCTGATACCTGACAACAAGACAGAAAACGGTGACAGCTTACCATGACGGGCGCGCTCGGCAGGCATTTTGACCGGTCTCGCGCGTGTTTTTCTGTCGGCAGTCGCAAGGCATGACAGATTTTCAGGATATCCGGATGGCTTCTTTTTACGAAAAAATATGCGACCGCTCTTCGATTGTGTCGAAGATTGCGGCTCTTCCGAAACCGGTCGTAATGACGAACGGTGTGTTCGATATTTTGCATCGCGGTCATGTGACTTATCTGGAGCAGGCGCGTGCCATGGGGGCTTCGCTTGTGGTGGCCGTCAATACAGATGACTCGGTCAAACGGCTCGGCAAGGGGGATGATCGTCCGGTCAATCCCTGTGAAGACAGGATGGCTGTGCTCGCAGCACTGGAATCGGTCAGCGCGGTCGTACCGTTCGCAGAGGATACGGCGCAGGCCATTGTCCGGGAGTGCCGCCCGGATATTTACGTCAAGGGCGGGGATTACGATATGCATGCCATTCCGGAAGGGCGGGAAGTGCTTTCGTATGGCGGCCAGGTTCGTGCGATCGACTTCCGGTACGACCGTTCGACGACCGCTTTGCTGGCAAAGGTTCGGCAGTCAAAATAAATCCGGTTCCGCGTCAGCTGTATCGGCGGCCAGTGTGCCGAAGTCGTAGAGATTGCGGTCCATCAGATGTGAAGGCACAACGGTGGACAGTGAGGAAAAAATGTTTTCGATACGGCCTGGATAGCGTTTTTCCCACTCGCGCAGCATCGTCTTGATATGGCGGCGTTGCAGGTTTTCTTTGGCACCGCACAGGTTTTCCGGAAAAACCGGATAGTCGCGCAGTGCGGCGAACCGCTCGATATCGGTTTCCCGCACATAGGTCAGCGGACGGATGACGATGTGGCGGCCATCACCGGTTTTCAGCTTGGGCGGCATGCCCTTGAGTTTCGAGCCGAAAAACAGATTCAGGAAAAATGTTTCCAGTACGTCGTCACGATGGTGTCCCAGCGCGATTTTGGTTGCGCCCAGTTCGCCGGCGACACGGTAAAGAATGCCGCGCCGCAGTCTGGAACAGAGCGAACAGACCGGTTTGTTTTCGGGAATCAGCCGTTGGATGATGCTGTAGGTATCCTGCGACTCGATATGGAACGGGACATTGCGCTCACGGAGATAGGCCGGCAGGATATCTTTTGGAAATCCCGGAAAATGCTGGTCCAGATTGACGGCGACGATATCGAAATGAACCGGTGCGCGGGCTTGCAGGCCCAGCAAAATATCGAGCAGTGCGAAACTGTCCTTGCCGCCGGACATGCAGACCATGACCTTGTCCTGTTCCTCGATCATGTTGAAGTCGCCGATGGCCTTGCCGACCTGACGGTACAGGCGTTTCACCAGTTTGTTGTTTTCGAATCCGGTTTTGTAAAACTGTCTGCGCGTTGCCATGTCGAACCGGTACTCTCAGATATCTTCGCGGAAACGGAAGATTTCGACGCCGATGCTCTCGCAATCTTCATACACATCGGGTTTTTCTGTGGACACACGAACGGCCATGACGTGCGGATGAGCCAGCAGCATGCGTGCGACATCGTCGCACAGCGTTTCCTGAAGGTTGATATGGCCTTTCGATGTACGTTCGGCCAGCGTATCGCGAATGAAGGAATAATCGACCACTTCGGAGAGCTGGTCGTTTACCGGTGTCGAGAGTGCCAGCGGGATATACAAGTCCACATTGACCAGCAGACGCTGGGCGCGTTTCTTTTCGAAGTCGTGGACACCGATTCTGACCGGCACCTCGTAATTGCGCAAAAAGAGTCTGCGGCAATTGATGAGTTTGGGATGAAGAAGTGTATGCATGGTATTACGAATTGTTTTGAGCGCTCATTTTTGCGATGAACATGACGTCTTGCGATAGCGGAATCAGATGCTGTCCGCCGTCGACCATGATGGTCGTGCCTGTGATGGCAGGGGAGTCGGCGACGAAACAGACGGCCGAGGCGATATCCTCGGGAGTGCTGGAACGTCCCAGCGGTGTGTTTTTGTGTGCGATCTGGAAATCCTGTTCGCTCTGTTCGCCAGAGACCAGGGTAATGCCGGGTGCGATGCCCACGACACGCAGTTTCGGTGCCAGTTCCTGTGCCAGCAGGGTGGTAGCGGTATTCAGGGCGGCTTTCGACAGGGTATAGGACAGAAAACTGGGATTGAGATTGTCCAGTTTCTGATCCAGCAGATTGACGACGACCGATTGCCCGCCTTCCGGCGTCATGGCGTGTAAGGCACGGGAAAGCAGTACCGGTGCTGTCAGGTTTGTCCGCATGTGAAAGTCCAGCGAATGCGCCGAAAAATCGGTTACGCTGTCATGCTCGAATACCGATGCGTTGTTGACGAGGCATCTAGGTGTCCCCAAGGTTTGCCGAACCTGTTCGAGCAGAGCGTTGACAGCATCTTCATCTGTCAGGTCGCAGCGCAGGGCGACGGAGCGGCGTCCCAGTTTCCGGATATCCTGTACCGTTTGCATCGCATCCTGTTCGGAAAAACGGTAATGCACGGCAATATCCCAGCCGTGTTTTGCCATAAACAGGGCAATGGCGCGGCCGATACGTCTGGCTGCACCGGTGATCACTGCGATTTTCGATGGCGTGCGTGACATGGCGGGAAAGGCGCTTGACTGAATGAAAAACGAAATTGTACGCGAAGCCGGGGAGTTTGCGGCAGGGAGTGGACCGGGTATGCGGGAAAAGACGCCCTTTTGACAATTTGGCGTTAGACTGACGGCATGAATGAACGACAGAAAAGTTTGCCATCCGTGACGCATGACGAGGCGCCGGCCGAAGGAATCGCCGTATCCGTCCGGCTGAAACAGAAAATCATCCGCGAGATTGTGTCGCAGGATGGCTGGATATCGTTTGCACGCTACATGGAGCGGGTTTTGTACGAACCGGTGCTTGGTTATTACAGCGGTGGCTCGCTCAAGCTCGGGCGTGACGGGGATTTCGTGACCGCGCCCGAAATCAGCACGCTTTACGGCCGGACGCTGGCGCAGGCCATATTGCCGCTGCTGGAACAGACCGGCATGCGGATACTGGAATTCGGTGCGGGAACCGGCAAGTTGGCGCGCGATATCATGGATGAACTGGCCGATACGGGCAGACCGGTGGTGCAGTACGACATACTGGAACTGTCGGGGGAACTGCGCCAGCGCCAGCAACAGACACTGGCGGGATATGAGGCGGTATGCTGGTTGACGGCCTTGCCGGAACGTTTCGATGGTGTGGTGCTTGCAAACGAAGTACTCGACGCCATGCCGGTACAGCTGGTTGTCAGACGAAACGGGTGCTGGCATGAGCTGGGTGTCGCTTGTGAAGATGGGGAGCTGGTGATGCGCGAACGGCAGGCCGATGATGCGCTGGCGCAAACCATCGCATGCCGGATTCCCGATGCGGGCGGATTGCCGGAAGGATATGTCACGGAAATCCATACGCGTGCATACGGATTTGTCCGGACGCTGGCCGATATGCTGGTATCCGGAAAGGCGGGTGCCGCGGTATTGTCCGATTACGGATTTCCGGCGCACGAGTATTACCATCCCGACAGAAGCGGCGGGACGCTGATGTGCCATTATCGTCATCATGCGCATGCCGACCCCTTTCATCTTCCCGGATTGCAGGATGTGACGACGCATGTCGATTTTACGGCCGTTGCATCCGGGGCGGAAACGGGCGGAGTGGATGTGCTGTGTTATGCCAATCAGGCAGCTTTCCTGATTGGCGCGGGACTGCTCGAAAGACTGGAGAACGGGATGGAGAAAAATGCCGCCGATACCGGGCAGTTGCAGGCAGTGCAGACCCTGCTGTCGCCTGCGGAGATGGGCGAGCTGTTCAAGGTCATGGTTTTGGGATATCGCATCGAACCGCCCGCATTCATGTCGGCGATAGACAGGAGCGGGCGGTTGTAAACCGGATGAGCGACGACCTTACTTTCCGGAAGACGGTGCCGGCGACATCTTTGCCGTCAGATCCTTTCTCTGGATGGGCTCAGACCATGCAAAGTCGGTTTTGACCTTGTCACGGCGCATATCCATGTTCCATCCGCCGCGGCCGGACGAAGTTTCGGCCCATCCGGACAGGCTGACCGACACGGGTATCCGGATTGTGGACATTTTCTTGTCGTCCAGCTGCATATAGGTGCGGATGGCGATTTGTTCCATGATTTTCTGTGCCGGCGGCGAGCAGTTATCGCGGATATAGGCGCGTGCGTTCGGGTTTTGCAGCACTTTTTGCCAGTCGGTTTCGCCGGGCACGGTGTTGTACAACCCCTTCATGAATTTGTATGCGCCTGCCTCGCCTTCACGGAAACGAAGCGAGAAGTCGTACTGGGCGACATATGTCCAGATGCCGGGCAGGGAATCGGTCTTTTCGTAAGAACCGACCTTGATCCATTTGCATTGATAGGCCTTCGACAACATATCGACCATATCTTCGTCGTTCGGGCGTGCACAACCGGTCAGGATGGATACGGCGGGCGCGATGAGCAGGCAAAGCAGAAGCAGTTTGTATTTTCTTAAAGCGTTGAGAATCATTCGATCAGTCCATAATCAGTAATACAACCGATTCGTCATTGTACTGAAAAAGCGCCCATAAAACGAACCTCCGATATCGGAAATCACGGAAAAGGTCCGGTATGGTGATGACCGGCCGGTATCATGCGCCCCAGTAAATGTCCTTTTTCTTTTTGTTGGCAGCCTTGAGCAGCTGCAAAAACGGATAGGAGCGAGCCGAGAAACTGACAGGCGGCTCCGGTTTCGGCTGTTTCGGTTTCTTTTCCCTGTATGGATCGTCGTCCTTGTCATGGCCTTCGTCCTGCTCGCGTTCCTTGCGTTCCTGTTCTTCTTTTTCCAGCCGCTCCCTTTCGGCCTTTTCTTCCGCCTCGATTTGTTTTCTCCGCGCGACTTCTTTTTCGAGCGTGACGATGGCATCGGCGGTTTCATCCGATGTGATGATGCCTTTTTCGACGTCTTTTCCGAAAAGGTCGAGAATTTGCTTGGCGTTTTCCTCGAACATCATGATGTCCGCGCCGGCTTTCGATTTGAATATAACAAGCATGTTTTTCTCCCGAATAAATATGACAGGCTGAAAATCCCGGAATTACATATCTTTCAATGCCCTCCTGTACTGGATCGCTTCGGCGATATGCTCAGGCAGAATCGTTTCCGTACCCGCCAGATCGGCGATGGTTCTGGCAATTTTCAGAACACGGTGGTATGCACGCGCAGACCACATGAAGCGCGACATGGCGGCCCTGAGCAACTGTTCTCCGGTTTTTTCCGGTACACAGAACGTATCGATTTCCCTGACGGTTAGCAAATGATTGGGTTTGCCTTGCCGCATCATCTGCAAGTCGAAAGCGCGCCCGACACGCGCGGCAATGGCGGCGGATGATTCTCCGTCAGGCTGTTTTAACAGCTCTTCCTGTTTCGGCGCATTGATTTGTATCTGGATATCGATGCGATCGAGCAGCGGACCGGATATTTTTCGCTGGTAACGTGCGATGGCGTCCGGTGTGCACTGGCATTTTCCCGAAGGATGTCCGTGATAGCCGCAGGGACATGGATTCATGGCGGCGACCAGCTGGAAGCGCGCCGGAAAGTCGGCCTGTCGCGCCGCACGCGAAATCACGATATGTCCCGATTCGAGCGGTTCACGCAAGACTTCGAGGACATGGCGGTCGAATTCGGGCAATTCGTCAAGAAACAGGACGCCCTGATGCGCGAGTGATACCTCGCCGGGGCGCGGTATGCTGCCGCCGCCGATGAGCGCGACGGCGGACGCAGTATGATGCGGTGCGCGAAACGGCCGGATTTTCCATTGCGAAGGACTGAATGTCCCGTTGATGGAGCCGATGGCAGCCGATTCCATGGCTTCCTGTTCGGTCATGGGCGGCAATATGCCGGCAAGACGTGAGGCCAGCATGGTCTTTCCGGTGCCGGGCGGGCCGCTCATCAGTACGCTGTGGCGGCCTGCTGCAGCGATTTCCAGCGCTCTTTTTGCGTGTTGCTGACCTTTGACATCGCTGAAATCGGGATGTTGCGGCGTATGTGTGGCGGTGACTCCTGAAAAAGGTAGCAGAACCGGTTGCCCGGAATCAGCGTTAAGGTGGGCGCAAACATCAAGCAAGGTGTCGGCAGGCAGTATCGCAAGGTTTGAGACGAGAGCGGCTTCAGCGGCATTGTCGTGCGGGACGATGAAAGCATGGCCGGATGCGTCGGGGTATGATTGCCGGATGGCGCATGCCATGGCAAGCACGCCGCGAATCGGGCGCAATTCGCCGGAGAGGGACAATTCGCCGGCGAATGTGCAGGCAGTCAGCCTGTCTTGCCGGATTTGTCCGGATGCTGCCAGAATGCCCAGCGCGATAGGCAAATCGAAACGCCCCGATTCCTTCGGCAAATCCGCAGGAGCCAGATTGACGGTGATTCGTCTGGCGGGAAATTCGAAACGACTGTTTTGCAGTGCGGCGCGGACACGGTCGCGCGCTTCCTTGACTTCGGTCTCGGGCAGGCCGACGATGGTGAAGGCGGGCAGGCCGTTGGCGATGTGGACTTCCACCGTCACTTCAGGTGCATGTGTGCCGGAAAGGGAACGGCTTTTGAGAATCGCCAGACTCATTTTCCGCCGTCGGGGTGGGATGTCCGCTCTTCCATATGCCGGAGTTTGTGCTCAAGTTCCGACAGGCGCGCCTCAAGGGAAAGAATCTTGTTTTCCAGTCGTGAAATGAGCAGTTTCTGGACTTCGTATTCTTCCGCGGTGGCGACATCCAGTCTGGAGATAGCCTGTGTAAGGACGGCACGGATATTGCGTTCGATATCTTTGGCGGGAGATGCGGACATGAGTTGTCCCAGTTTGGCCTGCAAATCGTCCAGTAGTTTCTTGCTCATGATATTTCCTTTGCATGGATGGAAAGTCGTCTGTCAGGCGGCAAGCGACAGAGCAGTTATCGCGATGTTGGATAAGCATATCTATTTTAGCGGACTATTGCATGCCGCGGCTTCGGCATGCGGGGATTTGGGCAAGAAAATACATGATACAAGCGGGGATTGGCCAAAAGGCGTCGATATGGGGCAGACCGGACGGAATCGGCAGACCGGTCGTACCATGTCAAGCAATTATTTTCATTAACGGGTAGTATATGAGGATCGGTGCGGACTGATCTGTTGACGGAATTGTTTTCATGCAAGATACCTGTCGCCGGTTTTTTTTCGGGACTGTACGGTGAAAACGGGATAACCGTCGTGCGAAACGGCCGGAAAAGGGAACAGGTCAGGTACAACCTCTATTGTGGATAAACGCGAACGGAAGGATTTTTATGGTTCCTCATTTAGTTACGGCATTGAACGGACCGTTGCTTGAACTGGAAAAAACCATTATCGACTCGACACCGTCCATCGAAAGATGGTTCCGGCTGGAATGGCAGGATCATACGCCGCCGTTTTACTGTTCGGTCGATTTGCGCAATGCCGGTTTCAAGCTGGCGCCGGTCGATACCAACCTGTTCCCTGGCGGCTTCAACAACCTGTCGGTTGAAATGTTGCCGCTTGCCGTGCAGGCGACCATGGCGGCAATCGAAAAGTATTGCCCGGATGCCAAGAATCTGTTGCTGATTCCGGAAAGCCATACGCGGAATATCCACTACCTGCAAAATATCGTCAGGCTGATTGAAATCTTGCGGCAGACGGGGCTTAACGTCAGGCTCGGTTCGTTGTCGGAAGATATCAAGGCGCCGACGCCGTTTACCTTGCCGGACGGGACGACGCTGATGCTGGAACCGCTGGAAAGAATCAATAACGGACGCCGTGTAGGCGTCGGCGATTTCAATCCGTGCACCATCCTGCTCAATAACGACCTGAGTTCCGGAACTCCCGATATCCTGCGCAATGTCTATGAGCAAAGCCTTTTCCCGCCGCTGCATGCCGGCTGGACCGTGCGCAGAAAGAGCAATCATTTCGCGGCGTATGAAGATGTCGCAAAGCGGTTTTCCAAAATGCTGGGTATCGATCCATGGCTTATCAATCCGTATTTCTCGAAGTGCAGCCATGTCAATTTCGGCGAGCACGAAGGGGAAGAATGTCTGGCGGCCAGCGTGCATTCGGTACTGGTGCGTATCCGGCGCAAGTACAAGGAATACGGTATCAAAGAAAAACCTTTTGTCATCGTCAAGGCCGATGCGGGAACCTATGGCATGGGCATCATGACGGTGACGGACGCCAGCGAGGTCAAGGAACTCAATCGCAAACAGCGTAACAAGATGTCGGTCGTGAAAGAAGGTCTGCCGGTACGCGATGTCATCATCCAGGAAGGCGTGCATTCGTTCGAAAGGGTGGACGATGCGGTGGCCGAACCGGTGGTGTACATGATCGACCGGTATGTCGTCGGCGGGTTCTATCGCGTCAATGAAAGGCGCGACATCAATGAAAACCTCAACGCGCCGGGCGTGCATTTCGTACCGCTGGCGTTCGCGCAGCAGCATACCTTGCCGGACAGGGGAGCGCAGCCGGGTACGGCGGCCCCCAACCGGTTCTACATGTATGGTGTAATCGCGCGGCTGGCGCTGCTTGCGGCATCGATCGAACTGGAAAAGACCGATCCGGACATGCAATGACGGGGAAAGACTGACATGGAGCTGGCTTTTTATGCAGACCCGCCAGACACCTTCAAGGTCTGGAAAGATTCGACATACGCCATGATGGCCGAAGCGGTGAAGCGAGGACACAGGATACATGTTTTCTGCCAGCAGGATATGGCATTGCGTGCGGGGCGAGTGAGCGCGCATGCGGCGCATATCGCGTTGACCGGCAACGAGGAAGGGGAATGGTTCCGGGTGAATGGTACGCAATGGCGCGGACTGGAAACATTCGATGCCGTGATTGTGCGAAAGGACCCGCCTTTCGATGTCGATTATCTCAACGCCACTTATTTGCTTGAACTGGCCGAAGCCAATGGTGCACGGGTATTCAATCGTCCCGCCGCAATCCGTGGCACCAATGAAAAGCTGGCGATAGCGCGGTTTCCCGAATTCACCGTTCCGACACTGGTGTCGGCGTCCCCGGAACTGTTGCGGGCATTTCACGAAGAACATCCCGATATCATTCTCAAGCCGCTCAATGCCATGGGGGGAACGGGAGTTTTCCGCGTCGGTCCTGACGGACTCAATCTGGGCGCCATTCTCGAAGTGCTGACGGCGAACGGGACGCGCGCCATCATGGCGCAGCGTTATATCCCCGAAATCGTCGAGGGCGACAAGCGGGTATTGCTGATAAACGGGCATGTCGTGCCATATGCGCTTGCCCGGATTCCGCAGCATGGGGAAGTCAGGGGCAATCTGGCTGCCGGCGGCGTGGGGCTAGCGCAGCCGCTGACACCTGGAGACAGAAAGATTGCGGAAGCGCTTGCGCCGGTACTGGCGAAACAGGGGCATTTTCTGGTCGGTCTGGATATCATCGGCGAATGGTTGACCGAAATAAACGTCACCAGTCCGACCTGTTTCAGGGAAATTACGCAACAGACCGGTTTCAATGTCGCCGGACTGTTTATGGATGAACTGGAAAAAGCGGTTTGACCGGCGGGCCGAATTCGCTAAAATGCCTGAAAGGGCCTGTTTGCAGGCAAACGGTATTTTGATTCATCCCATTCATTCGGATTATATGGTAGGCATACTCCTTCTCATGCATGAGCCGTTGGCAGAAGCGTTCATGACTACCGCCATGCATCTGTTCGAGGGCGAGCAGGAACGTATCGAGGCGATCGACGTCAAGGCGGATCAGGACATATGCGATGTCAACCGGATGGCGCTTGATGCCATCGGGCGGCTCGATGATGGTTCGGGCGTTCTCGTGCTGACCGATATACTGGGAGGAACCCCCTCCAACTGTTGCCATCAGCTCAGTGTGGAGCATCGTGTGCAGGTAATCGCCGGAGTCAGTCTTCCCATGCTGTTGAGGGCGATCACTTACCGGAAAAACGATCTGGAAACGGTCATTGAAAAAGCGCTTTCCGGTGGCAAGAACGGCGCCGTGCGTATCGATCCGTGCTGAGAGCGAAATGGGAGCTGTGGGACCGGACAGCAGGTGTTTCCGGTCGGAATGCGCGCAGTCTGGCGTTTTAACCGCAATAATGGGTAAACATGGTACAAACGGAACTGGAAATCATCAACAAACTGGGATTGCATGCCCGCGCTTCCGCCAAGCTGACGCAACTGGCGTCGAAATATGCCTGTGAAGTCTGGATGACGCGCAACAACCAGCGTATCAACGCCAAGTCGATTATGGGTGTCATGATGCTTGCGGCGGGGAAGGGTTCGAAAGTGCTGCTGGAAACGGATGGCGAAGATGAAGTCGAATGCATGCAGGCGTTGACCCAGCTTATCAACAACCGGTTCGGTGAAGCCGAATAGGGTGCGACAACCGGAAATATCATGGCATCTTTTTCACTGTTCGGCATTTCGGTCTCGCGCGGCATTTCGATAGGCCGCGCCCATCTCATCGCCCATGCGGCGATGGACACAAAACACTATCTGGTTCCGCAGGAAAAAGTGGAAGCCGAAGTGGAGCGTCTGCAACAGGCGCTGGGAACCGTACAGAAAGAACTGGAAACGATCTGGACAAGTCTGCCGCAGGACGCGCCTGTCGAACTCGGCGCTTTTCTCGATGTGCATGCCATGATTCTGGCCGATTCGGTCATCGCGAAAGAACCGTTCAATATCATACGGACGCGCCGTTACAACGCCGAATGGGCGTTGATGACACAGATAGAGGAACTGACCGCACGCTTCGAGCATATCGAAGACCCTTATCTCAGGGAGCGCAAGGCCGATATCCAGCAGGTGGCCGAGCGGATCATGAAAGTGCTGACCGGCACGCCGACCGATTATCATCCTGTCGCTGCGGATTCGGACGACGAGCGTGTCGATATGATTGTCGTCGCATACGATATTTCGCCGGCCGACATGCTCCAGTTCCGTGATGATACGTTCAGCGGCTTCGTCTCGGAAATCGGCGGCCGCAATTCCCATGCGGCGATTGTCGCGCGCAGTATCGACACGCCAGCGGTATTCGGACTGGCAGGCGCATTGTCGCTTATCCGTCAGGACGACTGGCTGATCGTCGATGCCGATGCCGGTATCGTCATCGTCAATCCGACACCGCTTGTCATGGAACAGTATCGTGCCAGACAGGCGGCGCAGGCCAGGGCGCGCAAGAAGCTGACTCGCCTGAAGAAAACGCCGGCGGTTACGCTCGACGGTACGCCGGTGGCGCTGATGGCCAATATCGAATTTCCTGACGATTGCACGGTGGCACTGGAAAACGGCGCGACGGGTGTCGGACTGTTCCGTTCCGAGTTCCTGTTCATGGGCCGCAGCGGCGGAATCAGCAAGATACCCAGTGAGGACGAACAGTTCGAGGCATACCGCAAGGCGGTGACGCTCATGAAGGGGCGGCCGGTGACGATACGGACACTGGATATCGGCGCAGACAAACCGATCGGAACGCGCGAATCCGTCACGCTGAATCCTGCACTGGGCAAACGGGCG
>CASETG010000079.1 GCA_949290765.1 Oxalobacter formigenes
GAACGAAGCTCTGAAGGGTGCTCCGAAGGCTCCGGCTGACTGGGTTGGCGCTCTGAAAGAAAAAGTCGATACCAACAAGGGCAAACTGGCTACCAAGATGGCAGCTCCTGTCGCTCCGACCGGTATGAACTACTCCAACTCCCTGGGCGTTCTGAAAGAATTCATGCTGGCTAATCCGAGCATCAACCTGGTTAACGAAGGTGCAAATGCTCTGGACAATACCCGTATGATCGTCGACATGCTCGAACCACGCCGTCGTCTGGACTCCGGTACCTGGGGCGTTATGGGTATCGGTATGGGCTACTGCGTAGGTGCAGCAAGCGTAACGGGCGACCCGGTTATCGCTGTTGAAGGTGACTCCGCATTCGGTTTCTCCGGTATGGAAATCGAAACCATCTGCCGTTACAACCTGCCGGTTACCATCATCGTCATGAACAACGGTGGTATCTACAAGGGTAACGAAGAAGATCCGGGCAACGGTCTGGTTTCCTGTACCCGTCTGACCCGTGGTCGTTACGATCAGATGATGGAAGCTTTCGGCGGCAAGGGTTATCTGGTAGAAACCCCGGCTGAACTGAAAGCAGCTCTGGAAGAAGCAGTTGCTTCCAGAAAACCATGCCTGATCAACGCCATGATCGACCCAGACGCAGGTGTCGAATCCGGCCGTATCAAGAGCCTGAACATCGTAAGTAAAGTTGGCAAGAAATAATTAGTCCGGCTTTCGAAACCGGTTTTCGGACCGGTTTCACGAATGTTCCGAATACCCCTCAGGATTTTTCCGAGGGGTATTTTTTTGTCTGTCCCGTATGTTTAAGGCGATGGTTTCAGCATGCGGAAAAGACGATATGTGCGTGAAAGAAACGGTATTTCGGCAGTCGCAAGTGTTTTCGTGACAAAGGACTGGCTTTTTCACGGTTGAAACCGGATAATCAGGCCGTCCTGAATATTGTCCCTGATCGCTTCGCTTATGCTATTGAAACGCAAATCCATTGAAAAAGAAGAATCGCTACGTCCGCCGGCGATGTCTGAAAGAAAGACGGAAAGACGCCGGATACAGTATGCTCCGGTGACGCTTTCCGAACAGGCCGGGGTTCGTTATCTTCATTTCGGTACCGAGTGGATACAGGGCGCCATGCGCTTGCGCAAACCAAACTGGCTGGAGCTGGAATACAGTCGCAAAATGATGTCATGGCTCTTGTTCAATACGCAACCTCGTGCGATTTGCCAGCTGGGGCTTGGAGCAGGAGCACTGACCAAGTTTTGCTATTGGCAATTTCCGGAATGCAAAACGGTTGCCGTCGAGCTGAACCCGGAAGTCATCTCGGTATGCCGTTCCATGTTCGCATTGCCGGAGGAAGACGAGCGATTGCGCATCGTCGAGATGGATGCACTGGACTTCGTCAATGATGAGCGCAATACCGGTGCATTCGATGTGTTGCACAGTGATTTGTATGATGCGACGGCACGCGGTCCTGTTCTGGATACGCCCGAATTCTATGCCGCATGCAAGCGGTGTCTGACTCCGGGTGGCATCATGACGGTCAATCTGTTCGGTGACCACCCGAGTTTCGCGAAAAATATATCGGCCATGTCTGGTGTATTTTCCAAAGTGGTTTGTTTGTCTCCGACGCCGGAAGGCAATGTGATTGCACTGGCGTACACGGCCTTGCCTCAAACGGATTATGATACGCTCAAGGCCCGTGCGGCGGATATCAGGGATACGACGGGATTGCCTGCGAAAAAGTGGTTGAAAGACATCCGCAAGGCGCTGGCGTTGTAGACGTGTGGCGGTTGATGTGTGGGAAGGAAAAATGCCAAACAGATATACAGAATATGATCCATCGGATATCGAGTTATTGCATTTGCTGAAGCGTAACAAGGCATGGGCGGAAGAAATGGTGCACGAAGATGCCGATTATTTTTCACGCCTTGTGGCACAGCAGTTGCCGAAATATTTCTGGATAGGTTGTTCGGACAGCCGTGTGCCATCCACACAAATTACCAATTTGTTGCCCGGTGATATTTTTGTCCATCGCAATATCGCCAATGTCGTTTCTTATTCTGATTTGAGCTGTCTGTCGGTAATGCAATTCGCGGTGGATATCCTGAAGGTGCGCCATATTATCGTGACCGGACACTACGATTGTTCCGGGGTTCATGCCGCCATACTGGGGAAGCGTGTCGGTCTGGCGGATAACTGGCTGCGCCATGTACAGGAAGTGCATCACAAGCATGGCAAGTATCTCGGTCATACATTGTCCGAGAGAGTCCGGTATGACAGGCTTTGCGAGCTGAATGTCATCGAGTCGGTTGCCAATGTTTGCCAGACGACGATCGTTCAGGATGCATGGGGGCGTGGACAGGAATTGACGGTTCATGGCTGGGTATATGGCGTACACGACGGGTTGATTCGTGATTTGGGGATGACGATCAGTTCTCTGGACGAGTTGTCGCAGAGGAAAGCGCAAAGCCTTGCGCGTTATGACAAGGGAGAAGATATCGCGCACCGCAAGCGTTTTTGATGGATGGCGGAAAGTGGGCAGAAGTCTCAGACAGGAAGGTTGTCGCAACCGGTATGAGATTTGTGCAGCCGGTCGAATGTCTTGATGATGCAGTCATGAAAAAACGGGTATGGTTTTCCATACCCGTTTTTTTGATGTTGAAGGAATCAATCGATACCGACCATGACGGAATCAGCCTTGATGATGGCATAGGCGGTTTTCCCGACAGCCAGTTGCAAGCGACGTACGGAAGACGTGGTGATTTGTGCTGTGACCATGATTTCCGGTGCGATTTCGAGAGTGATTTCTGAATTGATCGGTCCTTCATGGATTTCGCGAATGATGCCTTCGAGCTGGTTTCTGGCACTGATTTGCATGAGCTTCTCCATTTTCAAGTAGGTGGGATGACCGTAAATATTATAAAACCTGAACGACAAGGAGCCGGTCAAGATTTCGACCGGCCTTGACGTCAGGCAAGTGAAACGGCAAACCGGCTGGCGGCTCTGCGATCCGGAGGCAAGCGGCCTCGCTTGTCAGAAACAATGTTCGGGTGCAGGGAAGGAGCCGTCCTTGACGGCGCTGACATAGGCCTTGATGGCTGCCTCGATACTGGGCTGTCCTTCCATGAAATTGCGGACGAAACGTGCCTTTCGTCCCGGATAGACATTGAGCATGTCATGCATGACCAGCACCTGACCGGAGCAATCAGGTCCTGCGCCGATACCGATAGTCGGGACCGACAGCGCGGCCGTGACATCCTTGCCAAGTGTGGCCGGAATGGCCTCGAGTACGAACAGCGATGCGCCAGCGTTTTGCAGAATGCGTGCATCTTCCAGAATGCGTCTCGCGTCTTCGGCATTTTTTCCTTGTACGCGGTAGCCGCCGAACTGGTGAACGGATTGGGGTGTCAGGCCGAGATGGGCGCAAACCGGTATGGCGCGTTCCGTCAGAAAACGGATGGTTTCCTCGAGCCAGCGACCGCCTTCGATTTTGACCATATGTGCACCTGCCTTGACAAGTTCTGCGGCATTCTCATAGGCGGATTCAGGCGTGGCATAGGTACCGAACGGCATGTCTGATACGATCATGGCGGTTTTGTTGCCGCGAGCGACACATTCCGTGTGATAGGCGACTTCGTCGATTGAGACCGGCAATGTGGAATCCTTGCCCTGGCATACCATGCCGAGAGAGTCGCCGATCAGGAGAATCTCGACGCCGCATTGGTCCATTAGGGATGCGAAGCTGGCATCGTAACACGTCAGCATGGTGATTTTTTCATGCCGGTTATACAGTGCTGTCAGGGTGTGGCTTGTGACCGATTTACGTTCCTGAAGATAGGTTGCCATGACAAATCCTTTGGTGAAGAACTACGAAATTGAGAGTACCTGAAACCGTAACCATAGCCCGAGGTATCGGGCGGTGTCACGATATCAGGTCAATTATGAGCGAAATATGAAATAAACGGCGCCGACCAGGCACAAGGCCGCCCAGATATAGTCCATTTTGAAGGGCTGGCCCATATAGTAGATGGCGAACGGTACGAAAACGCTCAGGGTAATCGTTTCCTGGAGAATCTTCAGCTGTGCCAGACTGAACTGCGAGAAACCAATCCGGTTGGCGGGAACTTGCAACAGGTATTCGAACAACGCGATTCCCCAGCTGATAAGCGCGGCGACCAGCCAGGACTTCGAGGAAAGGTGGCGCAGGTGTCCGTACCATGCGAAAGTCATGAAAACATTGGACAAGATGAGCAGACCGGCAGTCTGGACGAAAACAGATATGTGGAACATGGGGCGACTCCTTGGAAAGACTGAAATCAAATGCGGTGGATTCCCTGATTCCTGACACGTTCAAGCAGGATGGAAAGCGGTTTTTGTCCCGGGATGGCGATATCTGGCGCGATTTCCGCGAGAGGGATTAACACAAAGGCGCGCTCCATCATGCGGGGGTGCGGAATAGTCAGGCGTTCTGTCGATATGCAATCGGCATTGTAAAGCAGCATATCCAGATCCAGTGTTCTCGGTGCATTCCGGTAGGGGCGCTGTCTGCCGAAGGTCTGCTCGATTTGCAAGAGCGCATCCAGCAGCGATCCGGACGACAGGCCGGTCGATAGCATGGCAACGGCGTTGACATAATCGTCGCCGTCCGCGTCGATTGGCGTGGTACGGTAAAGCGACGAGGTTTTCTCAAGTCGTGTATCCGGTAACCTGCCGAGCGAATCCATAGCGGCGGTGACATTTTCGATGGCATCTCCGAGGTTTGAACCGATGCCGATATAGACGATATTTCCGAACATATCAGGGGCGAGCGTTTTCCGCATGCGATACGGCCGATGTCCCGCCAGTCTTGCGTCTGCGTCGTGAACGTCTGTGGCGTTTGGTACCGGAAGACGTTTCCGAGTGAGCGCGAGTCTGTTCCTCGATCATGCGTTGGCGTTCTTCTGGTGGCGCATCGATGAAACGAGTCCACCACTGTCCGATTTCGGGATCCAGTTCGCCGGATTCGCAACGGATGAGCAAAAAATCGTAGGCCGCACGGAAGCGGTCGTTTTCGAGCAGACGATAGGGCGACTTGCCAGTTCTGCGTTCCAGTCTTGGCTGCATCAGCCAGATATCTTTCATATCGCTGGCGATTCTGCGCTGTATCGCAAGTTTTTCGGTTTGCGCGTCGAGAATGTCGCCTGCGGCAGCCACCAGTGCGGGAATCGGATATTCACCATTGGCGCGGTATTGTGCCCATTTTTCCTCGACCTGTGTCCATAACAGCGCGGCGAACAGAAACCCGGGAGAAATCCGTTTGTCGTCCCGGATGCGCAAATCGGTTTTGTTCAGCGCGATTTCAATGAAATGAGCCGCTTGCGGCTGTTCGAGTGCGACATCCAGCAATGGCAGCAAGCCCTTGTGCAATCCGCGGGCGCGCAATTCTTTCAGACAGGACATGGCATGTCCGCTCATCAGGAGTTTGAGCATTTCATCGAAAAGGCGTGCGGATGGTACATTGTTTATCAGTGGCGCCAGTGAGGCAATCGGTGCGCGAGTCGCCTCGTCAATGGAAAAACCCAGCTTGGCAGCGAAACGGACGATGCGCAGCATGCGGACGGGATCTTCGCGATATCGCTGTTCGGGATCGCCGATGATCCGGAGCGTTTTTTTGCGCAAGTCATCCATGCCGCCATGATAGTCCAGCAGCAACTGGTTTGCCGGGTTGTAGTACATCGCATTGATGGTGAAGTCGCGCCGTGAAGCATCTTCTTCCTGCGAACCGAAATTGTTGTCGCGGAGCAGGCGACCGGTTTCATCTTTCAGCGCCTGTTTTGTTGACGCGCCGCGGAAAGTCGTCACCTCGATCAGGTCTTGTCCCAAAAGAACATGTACGATCTGGAAACGCCGGCCGATCAGAAACGCGCGCCGGAAGAGACGTTTGACCTGTTCGGGAGTCGCATTGGTGGCGACGTCGAAATCCTTGGGCTTGACGCCCAGCAAGAGATCGCGCACGGCACCTCCGACGATGTAGGCTTCATATCCGGCGTTTTGCAAAATGCGGACGACCCGGATGGCGCTGTTGGATACCAGCCTCGGGTCGATACCATGCTGTGCGGAATTCAGTGTAGCGGGTTTGTTGGCGGAAGGGGACTTTTTCACCCCCATTCCGAAAATCTTGCGAATCAGTTTGTTAATCATCGAATAATTGCAGTAAAGGCCAGCCCTGTTTTTCGGCATATGCTTTCAGACGACTGTTTGGATTGACCGCAACCGGATGGTTGACACGCGAGAGAAGCGGAAGATCCCGATCCGAATCGCTGTAAAAGTAAATGTCTCTGAAACTGTCGAAAGACAGATTCATCGCGCGCAGCCAGTTTTCGGTATGGGTGATTTTTCCGGAACCTGAAGTCGGAATGCCGACCAGTTTTCCGGTGATTTCACCGTCCGGTGTTTCTTCAGGCAGGGCAGCGATCAGATGTTCGACACCGAGTGCATGGGCAATAGGTTCCGTAATGAAACGGTTGGTCGCGGTGACAATAGCGACCAGATCATTGTTGTCCTGGTGCTTTTTGAGCAGATTGCGTGCTGCCGGTCTGATGGCGGGATGAATGACCTCGTCCATAAACTGTTGGCGCCAGCGGTTGAGCTGGGCGCGCGGGAACTTTGCCAGTGTTCCCAGAACAAAAGCCAGGAATTCGGCAGGATCGAGCGTTCCGGACTGGTACTGTTCAAAAAATTCGGCGTTCCGTTTCTCGTAAAACGCTTTGTCGACAGCGCCGATACGTACCATGAATTCTCCCCATTCATAGTCGGAGTCAATGGGTAACAGGGTATTGTCGAGGTCGAATAATGCCAGCGTATCAGTCTTCATATCGGTTCATGTCTTTTTTGCAATAGATCATGCAGCAAAGGTAACGTAATGGTCCGTTTTGTCTGGAGCGAATAGCGATCCAGTGCGTCCAGCATCATGGACAGCGAGTGCATATCGCGCCGGTAATGGGTAATGAGATAGGGTAACACACCTTGGGACAGCGTGAACCCCCTCGCCTTGGCGTGTTCGGTCAGTGCATCGACCTTTTCCTCGTCGGTCAGGCCATGAATCTGGTAAACCAGTCCCCAGCAGAGCCTGCTTTTCAGGTCGTCTCGCAATGGCAGGGCAAGCGGAGAAGTCGCGCCGCTGGCGATCATGCAGGCGGAACCGCTTTCCCTGATCTGGTTGAAAAGATTGAATGTCGCGATTTGCCGTTTGTTCGAGAGCCGTTCACAGTCATCGATCAGGTACAAGGCGGTATCGGGCGTCCATGTGAAATCCGCGACGGGAGACGCCGGGTCGAGAAAACGTGCCGGACGCAGTTGCGACATGGCACGCAAAAGATGAGTTTTTCCGACGGCGGAATCACCCCATATATATACGAAACGATCGGCGGAATTTCCGGCCGCCATTTGGCGGAACAGATGCAGTACTTCGGCATTCTGGCCGGGTACAAACGTTTCCAGTGTCGGAGCGGAAGCCGTATCGAGGTTTAACAACAGTTGTTGCATGATGACATTTAGTGTTTGTAAAAGTTACTGCTGAAATAGTAACTGCGCAAATGCTTGTAGGCGACGGAAAGGATAGCGGAAGAAGGAAGGGCAAGCAAAATGCCGACGAATCCGAACAGCTGGCCAAATGCCAGCAAGGCGAAAATGACGATCAGCGGATGCAGCTGGATGCGGTCGCCGACCAGCTTCGGGGTCATCAGCAAACCGTCGAATGAATAACCGAAACCGTAAATGATGCCGAGCGTGATCCATGCTTCCATCCCCGTGAATTGCAGGAGTGTTGCCGTAATGGCCAGTGCCAGGCCGAAACAGATGCCGAGATAGGGAATGAACGCCAGCATGCCTGTCATGATGCCGACCGGAAGCGCGACGTTATAACCTGCCAGCGCGAGCGCAATCGAGTAATAAATGGAGAGAATGACCATGACCAGCAGCTGCCCGCGCAAATATTGCGCCAGCATGCCATTGACCTCGCGCGCGAAATTGACGGCTCTGGAGACCCAGCGGCGTGGAATCATGTCCCGCAGCTTGCGCATCATGATGTGCCAGTCCTTGAGCAGATAAAACAGCACGACGGGAATCAGAATCAGATTCCATGCCCATGTCAGGACAGTGGTGCCACCGAATTTTGCGGAAGCGATCAGCGATTTCCAGACGCCGTCGCCCTTGGGAACGAACTGTTCGGTCAGAATGCGCTTGATACTGGCATTGTCTGCCGGAATCTGGATGCCGAATTCGTTCAGGATTGGGCGCAAATGGCTGTTGACCTTTGCGATGAAAGCGGGAATCTGTTCGTAGAGCATCGGCCATTCACGGATCAGCATGGGAATCATGATCAGCGCGAAAGCCGTGACAAGCGCGAAAAGCAGCATCATGACGATAATGACGGCAATGAGTCGCGGCATGCGGAAACTGCCGAAATGCTGTGCGCGCAACCAGTCCACGATCGGGTTTAAGGCATAGGCCAGAATGGAACCGGCGATAAACGGGGTCAGGATCGGACCAAGCAATAAAAGAATGACGACCAGCAATATGCCGATACCCGTCCACAGGGCGGTTTGTCTTTGTTGTGGTGTAAATAATGCCATTCAGTCGTACTTGCGGAACCAGTTTGTTAAAATATGAAAATTATTGTTATTTTACGCCCAGTGGCGCGTTTACATTATGAGTTCATCCACTAAACAGTCTCTTTCCTACCGCGACGCCGGAGTCGATATCGATGCTGGCGATGCGCTGGTCGATGCCATCAAACCGTTTGCCAAACGAACCATGCGCGAAGGCGTACTGGGCGGTATCGGTGGTTTCGGCGCACTTTTCGAAATCGGCCGGAAATACCGCGAACCGGTACTGGTATCGGGTACCGATGGCGTCGGCACCAAACTCCGGCTTGCCTTTGAGCTCAACCGACATGATACGGTCGGTATCGACCTTGTGGCAATGAGTGTGAACGATATTCTGGTTCAGGGTGCTGAGCCGTTGTTTTTTCTCGATTATTTTGCATGCGGCAAGCTCGATGTCGCGACGGCGGCCAGAGTGGTCCGGGGAATCGCTGCGGGATGCGAACAGGCCGGGTGTGCGCTGATCGGTGGGGAAACGGCGGAAATGCCGGGGATGTATCCCGAAGGGGAATACGATCTGGCGGGATTCGCCGTGGGCGCTGTCGAAAAATCGGAAATCATCGACGGCCGGAAAATCGTGCCGGGAGATGTCGTGCTTGGTCTGGCATCGTCGGGTATCCATTCGAACGGGTATTCGCTGGTGCGCCGGATTATCGAAATGGTCAAGCCGGATTTGAATGCTGACTTCGACGGCAGGACGCTGGCGGATGCACTGATGGCGCCGACAAGAATTTACGTCAAACCGCTGTTGTCGCTGATGGCCTCGGTGGAAGTCAAGGGAATGGCGCACATCACAGGTGGCGGGCTGGTGGAAAACATTCCGCGCGTATTGCAGGAAAATCTGACGGCCGTACTGAAAAAAGACGCATGGACGATGCCGCCGCTGTTCGGATGGCTGCAACAGCACGGCAACGTAGCCAGCGAAGAAATGCACCGCGTATTCAACTGCGGAATCGGCATGGTGGTAATTGTGTCACGTGAACAGGCAGAACAGGCGATGGCACATCTTGCAGCGGCAGGAGAAACGGTTTACCGCATCGGCGAAATCCGCCAGAGAACGGGGAACGAACCCCAGACAATCGTCGAATAACATCCTCCCATTCAGGCGGAACGTTCAGGCGACATGAATGTTCCGCCCATGTCAGTTGTCCGGCAGCCTGAGTGCGCAGAAAATCCGGACAAAAGAATCCCGATATAGAAAATTCGAGCAGACGGACAGGCAATGAACAGGCATTGCGTGAAGCGAGAGTCAAGCTGCTGTGAGCATCCGGAGAAGCGAAGCCGGGCCTGAAACG
>CASETG010000080.1 GCA_949290765.1 Oxalobacter formigenes
ATACTGCGCACGCACCGGAATTTCCAGCCCCAGCATCTTTTCGACAGCCATCACATAGGCATGCTCGCTGCACATCATCGACACATAATCGAGACGGTCCATATACGGCAATGCCTGAAGATACGTCCGCTGTTCCGCCAGCTTTTCCGTGGCACGATGCAACATGCCGATATGCGGATCGGCACGGACGATCGTTTCGCCATCCAGTTCAAGAATCAGGCGCAACACGCCATGCGCCGATGGATGCTGCGGCCCGAAATTGACCGTGTAATTGCGGATATCCGTCATCGTCCGCCGCCTCCGTCCGGCTCGCGTACCACGCGAGGCGTGATTTCCCGCGGCTCGATCGTCACCGGCTGGTAAACCACACGTTTTTCCTTCTCGTCATAACGCATCTCGACATAGCCTTGTACCGGAAAATCCTTTCTGAACGGATGCCCGACAAAGCCGTAATCCGTCAGAATACGCCGCAAATCGGGATGCCCGGAAAAAAGAATGCCATACAAATCGAACGCTTCCCGCTCGAACCAGTTCGCTGACGGCCAGATATCCGAGACCGAAGGCACTTCCGGCATTTTCTCATCCCCTGCGAACACCCGGACACGAAGCCGGCAATTGAACGTCAGCGACAACAGATGCACCACCACGGCGAACCGCTTGTCCGGGACATCCATGCCGGAATTGCCGTAACCGGCATAATCCACCCCGCACAAGTCGACCAGTTCCTCGAAACGCCATGTCGGATCGTCACGCAAGGCCAGCATGACATCACGATACGACGACAACGGAACCACCACCGTCACTTCCCCGAAAGCCAGGGAAACATCCTGAAGATCGGCGCCGAATTTCGCGCGCAGCTTTTCAGCCAGTTCAAACGGATTTCTCTGCATGCTTTCCCCGTTTACTGGCGTGCGATCGTCGAAGTCCGCTTGATCTTGCCACGCAACTGCATCAGCGCATACAGCAAGGCTTCCGCAGTCGGCGGACATCCCGGCACATAAATATCGACCGGCACGATGCGATCGCATCCACGCACCACCGAATAAGAATCATGATAATAACCGCCGCCATTCGCACAGGATCCCATCGACACCACCCAGCGCGGCTCCGCCATCTGGTCATACACCTTGCGCAAGGCCGGCGCCATCTTGTTGCACAGCGTCCCCGCCACGATCATCAAGTCGGACTGGCGAGGAGACGCACGGAAAAACGTGCCGAAACGGTCCATATCGTAACGGGATGCACTGCTGTGCATCATCTCGATCGCGCAACATGCCAGACCGAACGACACCGGCCATATCGAACCGGTACGCAACCAGTTGATCGCAGTATCCAGCGTCGTCGTGACAAACCCCTTGTTCAGCAAACCGTCAATGGCCACACATCACTCCCAGTTGAGCGCACCTTTTTTCCATATGTACCAGAAACCGGCCGCCAGTTCGGCCAGAAACACCATGGCCGCGACAAAAGCCTGCCATCCCAGCTCATGCATGGCCGCAGCCCATGGAAACAGAAACGCCGTTTCCAGATCGAACAGGATGAACAAAATGGCGATCAGATAAAACCTGACGTCGAACTTCATGCGCGCATTCTCGAAAGGAGCCATCCCGCATTCATAAGGCGACACCTTCTCGGCATCCGGCTTGTGCGGCCCGAGAATACGCCCCAGCAAAAGGGAAGAACCACCGAAAAACAGAGCGACCAGAAGAAAAAGCAGAACGGGGAAGTAATTTTCTAGATTCACGTTCGACGCTTGCACACAGGAAATGTTGAAAGACGGGACCAGCGGCCCACCCATATGGCACACATTTCCAAAGGACGATTCCGGCACGTATCACGCCCCTGACGTACACAACCGGAACAACGACTTAAGAAACGCTTGGCAGACATACTAAAACTATATGATACACCCAAACACGATTTTCCCCAAAAAGCGGCAAACCGCCTACGCGAAACATCACCGGTCGATATACCCGTTTCCCGTCACCGGCACAACCTGATACCGACGACATCGGGCATGCAGCCAAACCGGTACGCCAACCGAACAACAAGACGATTTTTTTGCATGATTTTGTCAACCAAACCGCAAAACAGGCGTTAAATGAACTGGCATGTCCACTTTTATTCGTTTTTACTCTCTTTAAGGAAACCGAAAATGAAAAAACTGCTTGCTGTTCTCGTCGCAGGTCTGTTCGCCTCCACCGCTTTCGCCGCTCCCCAGGGAGGTCCGGGCCCTGACAAAAATCACGCACCTGCCGCCAAACATGGCCCTGACGGAAAACGCGGCCCCGATGGCAAACGCGGTCCTGACGCAAAACGTGGTCCCGATGCAAAACATGACAAGGACGCAAAACGCGGTCCCGATGGTAAACGTGGCCCTGACGGAAAACGGGGTCCTGACGGAAAACGCGGTCCCGATGGCAAACAAGGTCCTGACGGAAAACGTGGCCCCGATGGCAGACACGGCCCTGACGGCAGAAAATAAATACAACAAAAAAAAGAGCGGGAAATTCCCGCTCTTTTTTACGCTTCCATCATCCGCAACAAACCGTTTTTGCATCCTCGTAAAAACAGCCAGCCTCCACCGAAGCATCCCCCTGACTGCACCTCGGGCAAATCGGCCCATGCACAGTGATTTCGATATCCCATCATCCATTGCGGATTTGGCGTAACCATCCATACAACATCCATACAAAAAACCCGCGCAAACATCTGTATGCACGGGTTCATAGTCTGGACAAGACTGCTTTGGATTGTTCGTTGGTGCCGACGGCGAGACTTGAACTCGCACGACTTTCGCCACTACCCCCTCAAGATAGCGTGTCTACCAATTCCACCACGTCGGCGCAAGAATTGAATTATCGCAGCAACTCGATTTTTCTTCAAGCACTATGCGTGAAAAATGCATACTGCCGTGTTTATTTCGCGGCGTTTTCGCCCGGATTGCCAGGTACGGTCGCTGCGCCCGGAATGGCTGCCGCACCGGAAGCATCCTTGCCTGCGGTCGATTCGGCCGGCGCTGCCTGTTCCGGAGCCGGAGTCGTTACCGACTGCAATTTTTCGATGACGCTGCTTTGTACCGGAGCACGATAAGGCCCCAGATATGCCATCGCCAATGTCGAAACGAAAAAGATGATGGCCGCGACAGCCGTCGATTTCGACATGAAGTTCGATGAACCGCTGGCGCCGAAAATGCTGCCGGAAGAACCTGCGCCGAATGCCGCACCCATGTCTGCACCCTTGCCGTGCTGCATCAGAACCAGCACGATGATTGCCAGAGCGGACAAAACCTGAATAATAATGATAATGTTGTACAGCATGTTATTTCAGCATTCCTTTTCGTTTGACCAAATATTCCTACCTTGAAGCAAGATATGCGATCTTGAGAAAATCGCTTGCCTTGAGCGCGGCGCCACCGATCAGGCCACCGTCGATATCCCGCATCTTCAAAAATTCTTCCGCATTCGACGGCTTCATGCTGCCGCCATACAATATTCTTACACACTCCGCCGCATCCGGATTTTTCCTGATCATCAATTCACGCAACAGCGCATGAACGTCCTTGACCATTTCCGGCGTCGGCGTCTTGCCCGTCCCGATGGCCCAGACCGGTTCATAGGCGACGACGATATCGCAGACTTCACGCTCTTCCAGAACGGACAATACCGTATTGATTTGTCTGCTGACCACCGCTTCCGTCTGACCGGCGTCCTTTTCTTTCAGCGACTCGCCGACACAGACGATCGGTGTCAGTCCGCCGGCCAGGGCACGCTGAACCTTGTTGGCGACCAGCTCGTCGGACTCATTGCAATATTCGCGCCGTTCCGAATGTCCGACAATTACATATTTGCAATCGAAATCCAGAAGCATTCGGGTCGATACCTGTCCGGTATAGGCGCCGACGGCATGTGCCGAGACATCTTCCGCCCCCAAAGCGACACCGGTTCCTTCCAGTGCCTGCTGGCACTGTGCCAGATAAGGGAACGGCGCGCAAATCGCCAGATCGCAGTCAACACACGCCAGCCCTGCCTTGATGCCTTCAAGCAATTCGGCATTCATGGCGAGACTGCCATTCATTTTCCAGTTTCCGACAATCAGTTTACGCGCCATACTGATCCCTGAATTCAAGCAATCAATTATTTTATCGTGACAAATCAACTATGGTCAATCATCACGGAACAAGCACACGACATCACCTTCAGTGCAACAAAAGGCTTCTGAACTGGCCGTCGCCTTCGTCGTCCTCATCGAGACCATCTGGATCGTTGACATATCCCCGCTCTATTTCCTTGTCCGTGGCTGCACGGACATCCGTCACCGTCAACTCGAAACGCAACGCGATGCCGGCAAGAGGATGATTGCCGTCGAGTATGACCTTGCCGTCCGCAATATCCGTCACGACATAAATGGCAGGATTTTCCGTCGGGTCGGCATTTTCCGGTATTCCTTCGAACTGCATGCCGACTTCCAGCGGTGTCGGGAAAAGTTCCCTGTCCTCGACCCTGACCAACAAGGGGTCGTATTCCCCAAACGCCTCTTCGGGCTCGACCTGTATCATGGTTTTGTAGCCGATTTCCTTGCCGTCCAGCGCCTTTTCCAGTGCAGGCAACGTATCATCGTAACCACCATGCAGGTACACGATAGGCTCCTGACCGTCTTCAAGCAGATTGTTTTGCGCATCGGACAACTTGTAGTGCACGGTAACGACCGTATTTTTGGCAATTTTCATTTTCCAGCCAGCCTTTCTGTTTTGAATCCCGGAAATTATACCCGCTTCACACGGCTTTAAACATTCATACCCGCCATATGCATATTATGAATAACAATAACTTATATTGCTTTCAGCTATCGCATGATACGACTTGCACATGCTTTCAACCTGCCGTTTTGCCCTTTCCGAATCGCTCGCCATTGAAAAATTGACTGAAGGAAACAAGAAAGGAACCTGTCCATTCCGCGCAGGCAACGCTTTACAACACTTTGAATAGTGCGAGATATAACCTGTTGTTTCCAATGATATATTTTTACGTGCGCACAAATTGCGCGCAACCGCATCTTTCAGGGTACTCACACCGTCTTTCACAGCTTCGCGACGTAACGTCATCTGCCTGTTTGGGCGGTAGCCGGAACCTGTTGCGAGATTGCAAAACAGATGTAAAAACACTTGTAACGGGGGTTACAACGACAAAAAAATAGCTATAATCGTTTTCATTAGGAGATTGTCAGGATGACATATACGCCAGTAATGACACCGGGCAATTTTCTATTCACAGTAGTATCCAATTACCGGTAATTAACCTTGTTATTTTAATTAAGGATTGCAAATGAAAAAGTCTTTATTGCTCGTTGGCCTGATGGCTCTGGCTCTGACCGCATGTAAAATTGGCGAAAAGCCAGCTGATAAGAAAGATGCTGCTGCTCCGGCTGCTACCGCTCCGGCTAAAGACGCTGCTGCTCCGGCTGCCAAAGACGCTGCTGCTCCGGCCGCCAAAGACGCTGCCGCTCCGGCTGCCAAAGACGCTGCTGCTCCGGCTGCCAAGGACGCTGCCGCTCCGGCTGCCAAGGACGCTGCTCCTGCAAAAGACGCTGCCGCTCCGGCCAAAGACGCTGCCAAGAAATAATTCTTGCCTCGTCAACAAAAAAGCCGATCAGCCGATCGGCTTTTTTAATGGTTTTTTTTACCATAACCGGACATTCATCCGGAAATCTCCATCCACTCAAAACCGCTTGCCTGACCGGCCACAGTCACGGCAACCCTGTCGATATCGACCGCATCACTCAACGATTTCAAGGCAAGTTCGGGAAGATTGTTCGTTTCGCTCAGATGTGCGCCGATGACTTTCGTCAGACACGCGTTATCCAGTCCTGACAAAAAGTCCGCTGCACAACGGTTGGAAAGATGACCGTAAACACTGCCGATACGTCTGCGGACAATGAACGGATAGGATGAGCGTTCGAGCATATCGTCATCATAATTGCACTCCAGCATCAGGGCATTGCACCCCGACAAAGCATCCCGGATTGACGTCGTTACCTGTCCGGTATCCGTCAGCATCGCGAACTTGACGGAACCATCCGTCACATGAAACTGCAAGGGCTCCCGCGCATCATGCGAAACGGCAAACGCCGATACAAGCAGATCCCTCACAGGAAAACTGTCGCCGTCACGACAAAAATGCAAATCGACTCCGGAAAAGTCTTTGCCTATTGCGCGGAATGTCCCTTCACTCATCCAGACAGGAATCTGATAACGGCGTGCAAACGGCAAAACACTTCTGGCATGGTCGCCATGTTCATGCGTGACGACAAGCGCAGACACCTGTTCGGGATGACAACGCGCACGTTCCAGACGCCGTTGCATTTCACGAATACCGAAGCCGCAATCGAACATGACGGTCGTTTCCGTCAGGCCCTCCCTGACGGAAACGAGCAATGCATTACCCTTGCTGCCGCTACCCAGACTGGTTGCTTTCACAACAGACAACCGCCCTCACCACCGGATATCATCTCAGCTGTTCATACAGGAGATTCATGATCTTGCGACCTGTGGAAGTCGTCTCTGGCATACCCTTGTTGTCCAGAACGACAATCTCGCTCTTGCCACCGGTTTCCTGTACGGAAATCTGGTAACGTTCAATCTGTTTTTCACTGCCCGAGAAAGAGAACAGGTTCGAGAGGAAGCCTTTTTCGTTTTCAGGCGTATTCTTGGCCTCGCTGTCCTGATCGACATAACGGACGTAATACAGCCCCTTCGCGCGGTTCCTGTCCTCGACAGTGAATCCGACACGATCCAGCGCCAGGCCGACCCGTCGCCATGTCCGGTCGAACGTTTCATCCACGACGACCTTGGAACTGTTGCTACCCTTGACAAGGGTCGCTCTGGACGGCAAAACCACAGTCTTGCGTTCGGCAATCGCTCTGGCTCTGGCTTTTTCCTTCTCGTTCATGTCGCTTAACTGAACCATCAGACGCGAGAGGAATTCCGCTTCGAGTTCCGGATCGGATGCACGTGCGGTCCACATGGTCGTATCCCGGTTCACACCGACAATTTCTTCCTGCGCGCCACGGTGACTGATGAAGATATCGGTCGTACCATCCGCATTGCGCTCCAGTCGCGTTCTGAACTTGTCGCGCTCGCCGGTCGAATAAAGGGCATCGAACACCTTGCCGATCGTCTTGCGGATAATATCCTGGGGCAATTTGGCCCTGTTTTCCGCCCAGTCCGTTTCCATGATCCCGGTATCGGGTGAATCGATATTGATCAAAAAGCCGTTATCCTGCCAGAAATCCCTGATTTGCGGCCACAATACTTCCGGAGAGCGGTTCACGACCAGCCAGCGCTGGTTTCCGTCCCGCTCGATACGGATATCCGTCGCTTCATTGGGTGCGACAACACCGCCAATCGCACCGACAGCCCCACCGGGCCTGGCTTCCTGACGCTGCTGATTGTAGTCGGATGCCGTCACCGTTCCGGTTTCCGGAATGGTATAACGATTGTCACGCTGCAACTGCGTCAGGTCAGGCGGAATTTCCAGTCGCTGCCCCTGTGTCTTGGATGCTTCGCTTTTATAATCAATACGATCCGCTTCAAGCATGCTGTCAATCGAACTGCATGACGACAATGCGAGAACCGTCAACGATCCGAAAAGAACCGGACCGACTTTCTTGTTCAACACCATACGTTCAGCTTCCTGGCTTCACAGTTTTCAGGGAGACCCACTGCCAATTTCTCGAACGGGTCAAACCGGTACGCCGGCTTCCCTGAGCGCCTTTCTGACGCCTTCCTTGCATCCATCGGACAGCGGAACAAGCGGCAGCCTGATGCCTGGCGGAATCATGCCCATTTCGGACAATGCCCATTTGACCGGAATCGGGTTCGATTCCACAAACAGCTGCTGGCTTAACGGCACCATCAGATTGTTGAGCTTGCAAGCCGTTTCGACATCGCCCCTGATGGCCGCGGCACACATCAGGTGCATGTTCTTCGGAGCGACATTGGCGACCACGGAAATATTGCCTTTCGCGCCGCACAGCATCAGCGCAAGTGCCGTCGAGTCATCGCCGGAATAAACCGAAAAGCCTTCCGGTACGCGACGAAGCAAATCGATGCCACGCGCGATATTGCCGGTAGCATCCTTGACACCGATGATATTCGGGATTTCCGCCAGTCTGAGAATCGTTTCATTGGACAAATCGGCGACCGTTCTGCCCGGAACGTTATAGAGAATCATCGGCAGATCGACCGCTTCCGCCACGCTCCTGAAGTGCTGGTACATCCCTTCCTGGGTCGGTTTGTTGTAATAGGGAACGACTTGCAGGGATGCGTCGGCACCTGCCATTTGCGCATAGCGCGTCAATGCGATGGCTTCGGCGGTGGAGTTGCCTCCCGCTCCGGCAATGACCGGAATCCGTTTGCCGGAGTGTTCCACGGCGACCCGGATCATTTCGGCATGTTCATCCACATTCACAGTCGGCGATTCGCCGGTTGTACCGACGACGGACAATGCATCGGTACCTTCGGCGATCTGCCAGTCCATCAGACGGCGAGCGCTATCGAGATCGACACTGCCATCCGCATTCATTGGCGTAACCAATGCAACTATACTGCCTTCGATTTTCATCATGATCTAACTGTCAAAAAAAGATTGTAGCCGATACCGCCGACGGCGGTATCGGGATTGAATTCATGCGCAATAGCAATAATACTACCTCAACTCCGGCAATATATCAGCACAGGTCAGCGAAATATCGCGAATCTTGCCATAAATTTGTTTCAGATTGTTAAAGCATATCGCCCGACAGAAAACGATCGACGGCTTGCGCGCATTCCCTGCCCTCGTGCAAAGCCCAGACCACCAGCGACTGGCCACGCCGCACATCTCCGGCGGCGAACACCTTCGCGACAGATGTCTTGAACCGGTCATCTCCATCCAGTGAGGCAAGTACATTGCCCGCGCCGTCCTTTTCGACACCGAAGGCTTCCAGCACCGATGCCGCCGGTCCTGCGAACCCCATGGCCAGAATGACCATATCCGCCGGAATCTCGAATTCGCTACCGGGAATTTCGACATACTTGCCGCCCACCTGCTCGACACGGCAGGCAATCAGTTTTTCGACCTTCCCGCGCTTGCCTTCGATTCGCTTGGTCATGATGCCGAAGTCACGTTCGCATCCCTCTTCCTGGGACGACGACGTCCTGAACTGCTTCGGCCAGTACGGCCAGACCATCGCCTTGTCCACCGAATCGGGCAGACGGGCATTCCGGTCGAACTGGAGAATGCTGGCCGCCCCCTGCCGGTTGGCGATGCCGACGCAGTCGGAACCGGTATCGCCGCCGCCGATGATGACGACCCGTTTGCCTTCCGCGTTCAGGCGATTGCGCGACTTGTCGCCGGCATCCTTCCTGTTTTGTGCGCACAGATATTCCATGGCGAAACAGACTCCCGGCAAATCCGCGCCCGGCACATCGAGTTCGCGGGGCTGCTCTGCACCGCACGCCAGCACGACGGCATCGAACGACTCGATGAGCCTGTCGGGCTCCATGATTTCCGTCGCCATATTCTGAATGCATGACGGCACGTCCTTGCCGACCAGCACACCGGTTTTGAACACCACGCCTTCGGCCTTCATCTGTTCGAGCCGCCGGTCGATGACCTGTTTTTCCAGCTTGAAATCCGGAATACCGTAACGCAGCAACCCGCCGATCCTGTCGTTTTTCTCGAAAACCGTCACATCATGTCCGGCACGTGCCAGCTGCTGCGCAGCTGCAAGGCCGGCCGGTCCGGAACCGACAATCGCGACGGTCTTGCCGGTCTTGTGTGCAGCCGGACGCGGGACGACCCAACCGTTTTCCCAGCCCTTTTCGATAATGAAACGCTCGATCGAGCGAATGCCGACAGGCTCCTTGATAAGCCCCAGCGAACAGGCCGGTTCGCACAGTGCAGGGCAGACACGCCCCGTGAATTCCGGAAAATTGTTCGTCGCATGCAACTTCTCCAGTGCGTCCGCATCGCTGCCGTGATAAACCTGATCGTTGAAATCAGGAATCAGATTGCCCAGCGGACAGGCATTGTTGCAAAACGCGATACCGCAATCCATGCAACGCGCACCTTGCTGACGAGCCTGTTCATCCGCCAATGTCAGCGTAAATTCCCGGTAATTCCTGACGCGCTCTTTGGGCTCCAGATGCGTTTCCTCAATCCGGTCAAATTCCATGAAACCCGTTACTTTTCCCATTTTCCACCTCTATCCGGTTACTGTTGACACGACACCTGCATCAGGCAGCCACGTTCACATTGTCTTCTGCGTTCTTTTCCTCGGCATACAAGTCCTGCAAGGCGCGACGATATTCCATCGGGAACACCTTGACAAAACACGAGCGGCAATTCGACCAGTCTTCCAGCAGCTTGCGTGCCGTCATACTGCCGGTATAGGTGAAATGATTTTCGATCAGATGTTTCAGGATCGCTTCATCCGTCTGCGGCTGACCATGGCGTGACAAACGATGCCATACCGCTTTTTCCACCGACGCTTCCTGCTCGAAATACGACAATACAGGTTCCAGCGTGACCATGGACAGATTGCAGCGCCGTTCGAACGACTTGTCCGGGTCATACACGTAAGCCACACCGCCGGACATCCCTGCCGCGAAATTGCGACCGGTTTCGCCCAGAATCACGACCGTACCACCCGTCATGTATTCGCAGCCATGATCTCCGCAGCCTTCGGCGACCGCCACCGCGCCCGAATTGCGCACGGCAAACCGTTCACCCGCAATGCCGTAGAAATATGCCTCACCCGAAATCGCGCCATACAGCACCGTATTGCCGACAATCATGTTGCGTTCGGGCTGCCCACGGAACTGGGCATGCGGTCTGACGATAATACGTCCGCCGGAAAGGCTCTTGCCGACATAGTCGTTCGCTTCGCCCACCAGATCCAGCGTGATGCCATGTGCCAGGAAAGAACCGACCGACTGTCCTGCCGTTCCCTGCAACTGGATATGGATCGTATCATCAGGCAAACCCTCATGTCCGAAGCGACGCGCGACCTCACCTGAGAGCATCGCCCCGACACTGCGGTTCGCGTTCCTGATCGGATAGATAAACGAAATTTTTTCCTTCTTTTCCAGCGCGATGGCAGACTGGAGAATCAACCGGTGGTCGATAGCCTTTTCCAGACCATGATCCTGTTCATCCTGATGCCGCTTGTGGACATCCTGATCCACGACCGGATCGAAGAACAGACGACTGAAATCCAGACCGGATTCCTTCCAGTTGGCGATTGCCTTCGATTTTTCCAGCAAATCGACACGACCGATCAGATCGTCGTACTTGCGGATACCGAGCTGCGCCATGATCTGTCGCATTTCCTCGGCAACGAAGAACAGATAATTGACGATATATTCCGGCTTGCCGCTGAATTTCTTTCTCAATTCAGGGTCTTGCGTCGCAACACCGACCGGACAGGTATTCAGATGGCATTTGCGCATCATGATGCAACCCTGCGTAACGAGCGGCGCCGTGGCGAACCCGACTTCATCGGCACCCAGAATCGCCGCGATCACGACATCACGTCCGGTCTTCATCTGACCGTCGGCCTGAATGCGCACACGTCCACGCAAATTGTTCAGAACCAGTGTCTGCTGCGCTTCGGCCAGACCGATTTCCCACGGCGAGCCGGTATGCTTGATAGACGACAGCGGCGATGCACCGGTACCGCCGTCGTGTCCCGCGATCACGATATGGTCTGCCTTGGCCTTGGCGACACCGGCAGCGATGGTACCGACACCCACTTCGGAAACCAGCTTGACCGAAATCGTCGCCCTCGGATTGACGTTCTTCAAATCGTGAATCAGCTGTGCCAGATCCTCGATGGAATAAATATCGTGATGCGGCGGCGGCGAAATCAGGCCGACACCCGGGACTGAAAAACGCATGCTGGCGATATATTCGGAAACCTTGCCCCCCGGCAGCTGACCGCCCTCGCCCGGCTTGGCGCCCTGTGCCATCTTGATCTGGATTTCATCGGCTGAATTCAGGTACTCTGCCGTCACACCGAAACGACCCGATGCGACCTGCTTGATACGTGAACGCAGCGAGTCGCCTTCCTGCAATTCGATATCGGATACGATCCGGTCTTTGCCCAGAATGGACGAAAGCGTTTCTCCTTTTTTGATCGGAATGCCTGCCAGTTCGTTTTCATAGCGGCGCGGGTCCTCCCCGCCTTCGCCGGTATTGGATTTGCCGCCGATACGGTTCATGGCGATCGCCAGAGATGCGTGCGCTTCGGCACTGATCGATCCCAGGGACATCGCGCCGGTCGCGAAACGCTTGACGATTTCCTTGGCGGGTTCGACCTCGTCGATCGAGATGGCGCGCGCAGGATCGAAACGGAATTCGAACAAACCGCGCAAGGTCATCTGGCGACGCGACTGGTCATTGATGATCTGCGCATATTCCTTGTAAGTCGCATAATTGTTGGCGCGTGTGGAATGCTGCAACTTCGCGATTGCATCCGGCGTGAACATATGTTCTTCACCCTGCTTGCGGAAAGCATATTCCCCGCCGACATCCAGAAAGCGCACCGGCTGCTGGCGAGCGCCGAACGCCTTCCGGTGCAGACGCAGCGATTCTTCCGCCACTTCAAAAACACCGATTCCCCCGACACTGGATACTGTTCCCTTGAAATATTTTCCGACCAGCGCATCGGAAAGACCGATCGCCTCGAAAATCTGTGCACCACAATAGGAGCGATATGTCGAAATCCCCATTTTCGACATGATTTTCATGAGCCCCTTGTTGATCGCCTTGATGAAATTGGCCTGTGCCTTTTCAGGCGTCAGCTCTGCCGACAATCTCGGTGCCAGTTCGGAGAGTGTTTCCAGTACCAGATACGGATGGACCGCTTCGGCGCCATATCCTGCCAGCAACGCGAAATGATGCGTTTCCTTCGCAGAACCGGTTTCGACTACCAGACCGGTCGAAGCGCGCAAACCCTTGGCGACCAGATCCTGATGGATGGCGGAAGTCGCCAAAAGCGCGGGAATCGCAAGCTTGTCCTGACCGATCTTCCTGTCCGAGACGATCAGGATATTGTGCCCCGACTTGACGGCATCGACAGCCTCGGCGCACAGCGATGCCAGATGCGCTTCGATACCTTCCTTGCCCCACGAGACCGGATAACAGATATCGAGCTCGTAAGAGCGGAATTTGCCGCTCGTATAGGCATCGATATTGCGGATGCTGGCCATTTCCGCAAAACCGAGAATCGGTTGCGACGCTTCCAGACGCATTTGCGGATTGACATTGTTCGTGTCCAGCACATTGGGTTTCGGCCCGATGTAGGACAACAGCGACATGATGATTTCCTCGCGAATCGGGTCGACAGGCGGATTGGTGACCTGTGCGAAAGACTGCCGGAAATAGTCGTAAAGCGGCTTCGGACGATGAGACAACACGGCCAGCGGCGCATCGTTACCCATCGAGCCGATCGCTTCCTCACCGTTTTGTGCCATCGGCGGCAAAATGATTTTCAGATCTTCCTGCGTATAGCCGAACGCTTCCTGACGCAAGGTCAGCGGCACATCGGAATGCGCGACATCGGAAGCATGCTCTTTCAGGTCATGCAGCTTGATGCAAACCGAGTTCGTCCAGGCACGATAAGGACGGGCATTGGCATAGATATCCTTGATTTCCTTGTCGTCGATAATCCGGCCCGCATCGAGATCGATCAGGAACATCTTACCGGGCTGCAAACGCCATTTCCGGATAATGTGCGTTTCCGGAATCGGCAAAACCCCCGTTTCGGACGCCATGACGACCAGATCGTCATCGGTCACGACATAGCGTGCCGGACGCAGACCGTTCCTGTCCAGCACACCGCCGATCTGGCGTCCGTCGGTAAAGGCAATCGCGGCCGGACCGTCCCATGGCTCCATCATGGCGGCGTGGTATTCATAGAACGCACGGCGGTTGTCGTCCATCAGCTGATGGTTTTCCCATGCTTCCGGAATCATCATCATCATGGCATGTGCCAGCGGATAACCCGACATGACCAGCAACTCCAGTGCATTGTCGAAGCATGCCGTATCGGACTGCCCTTCATACATCAACGGATACAGCTTTTGCAAATCATCGCCCAGCACGGCGGAACGCATCATTTCCTCACGGGCGCGGAACCAGTTGAAATTGCCCTTGACGGTATTGATTTCACCGTTATGCGCGACAAGGCGATACGGGTGAGCGAGCGGCCACTCCGGAAACGTGTTCGTAGAGAAACGCTGATGCACCATCGCCAGGGCGGACACGCAGCGTTCGTCTTGCAAATCCAGATAATAATCCTGCACCTGATCGGCCAGAAGCAGCCCCTTGTACACAATCGTTCTGGCCGACATGGACGGAACGAAAAATTCCTTGCAATGCTTCAGGTCGAGCGCCTGAATCGCATGTCCCGCCGCCTTGCGGATGACGAACAGTTTTCTTTCCAGTGCATCGGTCACCATGATATCCGCACCACGACCGATAAAAATCTGGCGAATGACCGGTTCCTTTTCTCGCGCCTTGGGCGACATCGGCATTTCGCGATTGACCGGCACATCGCGCCATCCCAGCACGACCTGTTTCTCGGCGCGCACTGCCCGTTCGATTTCCTTTTCGCATGCCAGCCTCGAAGCATGTTCCTTCGGCAGGAAAATCATGCCGACGCCATACTCACCCGGCGGCGGCAGCACGACATCCTGCTTCGCCATTTCTTCGCGATAAAAACGGTCCGGGATCTGTATCAGGATACCGGCACCGTCGCCCATCATCTTGTCCGCCCCCACGGCACCGCGGTGGTCGAGATTTTTCAATATCTGCAACCCCTGCTCGATGATGGAATGGCTCTTGACCCCCTTGATATGGGCGACGAACCCGACGCCACAAGCATCATGTTCAAACGATGGATGATACAAACCTTGCGCACACATATAGACCCCCGAAAATTAACTGTCCGAAACAGGATAAATCCTTTTCAGACTCAACACAATAAAAATAAAAAGGGTCAGAGTAATTATTAAAGAAACGCAAAATATTTTCATTATTTAAGGGGACATAGTGATAACACACACAAAAAAACAGTGAGTTGCGATATTTCCCATCAGAAAAAACGGATTATTTCGACACGGATTTTTCTGGTCGTCCGCGCTTTCCCATGCGAAACTGGCGTTGCGTCAATGCCTCAAGCTGCCTGATGAAGGCCTCGGAACCGAACGGCCATCCCATCGTCAGGACATTTTCCAGCCTGCCGTCGTCGCCGGCACGCAGAAACTGTTCACGATAAGCCATTTCCCGCCCGAACGGCGTATTGCCCAATTCCCAGTAAACCGCATGATCGCGTACCAGCGGACTTGGCGCGATACCGGCATGATGCCGGTAACTGGACCATTCATAGGCTTCGGGAGAATCGGCAAATCCGCTGGCGACCGGCGTCATTTCCATATGACGACAACAAGCCATCACACTGGCAGGCTCCACGATGGATGTCTTGAAGCGCCCTTCCCACAGCGTTCCACTCCTATGGTATTTCCTGTTGAAATACGGTACATAATGACGCCCTATCCATTGCATCATGCGCGCAAGCCCCGTCTGGTCGGACGGTGTACCCAACAGGTAAACCCGGTTTTTCAGCAAGGCATAGGCATGGATATCGACCCCATACTGACGCGCCGCTTCCCTGAGCCAGTCCAGATAGGCGCGATAATCTTCTCCATCAATAAAAACGTCTTGTCGGTTATTGCCCTGCAAATAGATATGATGCGGCATCCCCGGCATCACCAGTCTTGCGCTTCTTGCCATCTCCACTCCTTTAGCCATGCGATTTTTGCATCACTATGTCCCCAATAATATCACGGAATGCAAAATTTCATGTTCACGTTGTCCCTATTATATGAAAATCATACAAAAAACCGTAACGGCTTCCCATTGATTGCCCTCAAAAACGTTTTCCGCAAAGACGCTAACTTAACAACGCAACACGCGATTTTTCATCAACCCGAAAGACGGTATCAAGCCTGTCTTTTCCCACAGGGAGAAAACCATGTCCAATATGCTTTCCAATTTCAACCCGTTCAATGAAATCAGCCGCTTCGAACCATTGCGCAACCTAGAAGAATTTTTAAACAATTACCGGCTGGCTTCGCCATGGAACAGCTGGGAAGCCGAACCGCGTATCAAAATCGACGTGTCAGAAACAGATGAAGCCTACTTCATCAAGGCCGACGCACCCGGCGTACCGAAAGAAGACATCAAGGTAACGGTAGAAGGCAATTTCGTCACGATCGAATTCGAAGTCAAAAAAGAAGACGAAGAAAAGGTTTACGGCAAACCGATACGCAGCGAGCGGTATCACGGCATCCAGAGCCGCAGCTTCGCACTGGCACAGGATGTCAACAGCGCCCTGTCAAGCGCAACCTATCACGATGGCGTACTCGAATTGCGATTGCCCAAAAAAACCGGCTCGGCACGCACCCAGCTGACCATCAACTGAGTCACCCGGCAAATCCGTTCATAAACGGTGCGAATATCACCCATCCGGGCAATAACCTGACCACAACACCAGGCTATTGCCCGCCGTCATCATTTTGTCACCTCTTTTTGCTATGATAGGACTATAAACAAATCCAACAGTCAGGATATATATCGTGTCCGAAAGTACATCCATGGTGACAAAACCCGTCCAGAATCTGCCGGTCGGCTCACTGGAACCGAATCTGTATCTCAATCGGGATCTTTCCCTGCTCGAATTCAACCGCCGCGTTCTGGCACAGGCAGAAGACGAAAGCCTGCCGCTTCTGGAGCGGTTGCGTTACCTGTGCATCGGCAGCAGCAATCTCGATGAATTTTTCGAAATCCGTGTCTCCAGCCTGCATGCGCGACAAAGCCCGGACAAGTCCGCCATCACCCATGCCGGAAACCTGCTTCACAAGATCAGCGTCCGTTGCCATGCGCTGGTGGAACACCAGTATTCCCTGCTGAACCGGAAAATCCTGCCGCAATTGGCGAAAAACGGCATTCATCTGTTGAGCCACAACGACCGCAACGAAGCGCAACGGGCATGGGTCAAATCCTATTTCGAAAGTCAGATCCGCCCGCTGCTGACTCCTATCGTCCTCGACCCGGCACATCCCTTCCCGCAAGTCGCCAACAAAAGTCTCAATTTCATCATCTCGCTGGCGGGGAAAGACGCTTTCGGGCGCGGCAGTGCAATCGCCATCGTCAAGGCGCCGCGCGTACTGCCACGCGTCATCAAACTGCCCGACGAACTTTCCGATGACGGCATCACCTTCTGTCTGCTTTCTTCGGTCATCCACGCGCATATCTCCGACCTGTTCCCCGAAAGAAAAGTGATTGCTTACTCTCAATTTCGGGTAACACGCGACAGCGACCTGTGGGTCGATGAAGAAGAAGTCAAAAATCTCCGGCAGGCGCTGAAAATCAGCCTGCAAAACCGCCATTTCGGCGCGGCGGTCCGTCTGGAAGTCGCCAAAAATTGTCCGGACGATCTGGCTGCCTTCCTGCTCAACGAGTTCGGACTGGACGAGGATTATCTCTACCGTGTCAACGGCCCGGTCAATATGGTGCGGCTCTCGGAAATTTTCAATTTCGTCAAAACGCCTTCCCTTTATTTCAGGCCCTATCAGGCATCGGTCAATCCCGATGCGCAAAACGACGGCAACATCTTCGATATCCTGAAAAAAAAGGATATTTTGCTGCACCACCCCTTCCAGACATTCAAGACCGTCATCGACTTCATCCGCAACGCCGCCGATGATCCGGATGTGGTGGTCATCAAACAGACCATCTACCGTGTCGGCATGACATCCGAACTGATGCAGGCGTTGATTTCAGCGGCCAGCAAGGGAAAAGAAGTCATCGTCATCGTCGAGCTGAAAGCCCGTTTCGATGAAGAACAGAACATTGATTGGGCACAACAGCTCGAGCAGGCCGGCGCACAGGTCGTCTATGGCGTGATGGGACTGAAAACCCACGCCAAACTTGCGCTGGTCATCCGCCGCGAACAGGGAGCCTACCGCTATTATTGCCATCTCGGTACCGGCAACTATCACCCGACGACGACCAAACTCTATACCGACTTCGGTTTGTTGACGGCGCACCCGCAAATCACCAGCGAAGTCAACGAAGTGTTTTTGCACCTGACCAGCCTGACGCGCCCCAAAAAGCTGGATTACCTCTGGCTGGCACCTTTCACCCTGCACCGCCATCTGATACGGGCCATCCTCAATGAAATCCGGATCGCACGTCAGGGCAGGCCCGCGCGAATCGTAGCCAAGATGAATTCCCTCATCGACGAATCCGTCATCCGCGCACTTTATCTGGCATCCTCATCCGGTGTGAAAATCGACCTGATTGTCCGCGGCGCCTGCGCATTGCGTCCCGGGGTGCCCGGCTTGTCGGAAAACATCCGTGTCCGCTCGATCATCGGCCGTTTTCTCGAACACGAACGCATCTACTACTTCCGAAACGACCTCAAACATGACCTCTATCTTTCCAGCGCGGACTGGATGGCACGCAATCTGTTCCGCCGCATCGAAGTCGCCTATCCGGTACTCGACCCTGCGCTGAAGAAACGGGTCATCGCCGAAGGTCTCAAATATTATCTGAGAGACAACACCAACTCGTGGGAACTCTTGCCAAACGGCACCTATCGCCGCCGCAAGCAACGCAAGAAACAGACGCCTTTCGGGGCCCAGCAATATCTTGCGGGAATTTACGATGCGCAGGCAAACAAGGAACTCGTCGGTCCGACACCATCGGATGCCGTCGCCGCCTTGCATGATGCACCGCAAACAGACGAACAGGATATGGATAACACCACATCGGACGATTCTCCGCTGACGGAAACCATGCCGGACACCGTACCGGCAGAAACGCCAGCCGTGATCCCTGTCGAACCGGACGAACGCTAACCTGCCTATTGCCGCTGTCGCACACATGCCGGACGGTTGCGTCCGGCAAGCCTGTCAGCAGGCCTGTGTTTTTGTCGGCATTTTGAGTGCCGTACAATATCCCTTGGTCAAATCTTATACAATACGGCAAATACCCGTTTGCATCGCGCCGTTACAAAACCAGCGGCAAGCCGTGCATCAACCGTACCGAACCTATCATCAACCCAACCAATCCCATGAAGCTGCCGGCAAAAGACGCATTGCAAAAAATACGTGCCCGATACGTCGGCTATCTGAACTGGCAAGACCTCATCGCCGGCCTGTCCATCGCCGGCCTGCTCCTGCCGCAGGCGCTGGCCTATTCCAGTATCGGCAACCTGCCGGCACAGGCCGGCATCATCGGATTGTTCGCCGGTCTGTTGTGCTATGGCCTGCTGGGATCCAGCCGCTTCGCGCTGGTTTCACCGACATCGTCGTCTGCCGTCGTTCTTGCAGCCACCACCATGACCATGGCGGAAGACAATGCCGGATTGCGCCTGATACTGGCATCCGGTCTGGTCATCATGACCGGCGTCATTTTCCTGCTGGCGGCAGCCACCCGGATGGGCAACGTCACCGACTTCATCGCAAAACCCGTTCTCCGCGGATTCACGTTCGGACTGGCCATCGTCATCATCATCAAGCAATCCACGTCCGTGCTGAACATCACCGTCCAGAAAGACAACCTGTTTCTTTTCATTCTGGATGTCTTGCGACAATTCCGTTCATGGAACTATGCCTGCCTTGCGGCCACGGTACTGGCTCTGGTTTTTCTGGCGCTTATGGAGTGGCTTCGCCGGATCAGAAACGGCCAGTTCAGGAATATTCCCAGCGGAACCCTTGTCATCATCGCCGGTATCGTCGCAGGCAGACTGCTCGACTTGCCGTCATACGGCATTCCCGACGTCGGCAGTATCAAGCTCAACCTCAACAACCCCATCCTGCCTGATTTGAGCTACCCGGAATGGATGCAACTCTTTGAAATCGGTATCGCGCTGGTCTTTATCCTGTATGCCGAATCATACGGTTCCATCCGCAGTTTCGCGATGAAACATCATGACACCATCTATCCGAACCGAGATCTTTTCGCTCTGGGCATTTCCAACCTCGTCTCCGGCATCTTCCAGGGTATGCCTGTCGGTGCGGGTTATTCGGCCACAGCGGCCAACGAAGCCTACGGTGCGAAAACCCGTCTGGCGGGCCTGTATGCCCTGGCCATCACCCTGGTCATCATCCTGACCGTATTGCCTTTCATCGAATGGATTCCCGTCCCCGTACTGGCTGCGATCGTCATTTCCACGATGGCGACGACGTTGTCGCTTTCCAGTTTCAGACTGTATTTCAACTGGAAAATCGACCGGCTGCTCATCGTCGCATCCGTTCTGTCCGTCCTGTTGCTGGGCGTCTTGCAGGGGCTGATGATCGCCATCGCCATCAGCCTGCTGATGATGTTGCGCCAGAACTCGAAGTCGACGGTATCCGTACTGGGACGTCTCGGCCAAAGCCATGATTTCGTCAGTCTGTCGGTTTTTCCGGAAGCGCAACCGGTCGCCGGCATCCTGATCCTGCGTCCGGATCAGAGCATGTTTTTCGCCAATGCCGACCGTATCCTGCTGCAAGCCAGATATATCGTCTCGGCTGACAGCCAGCCTGTCCATACCGTCATTTTAAGTCTGGAACAAACCACGGATCTGGATGCGACCAGCGTCGAGGCACTGCGTGACTTTTTTGTGGAAATGCGCAAGGAAAACAAGAAACTGATTCTGGCAAGACTGAAAAATCCCGTTCACCGGATATTGCAATCCACACTCGGCCGCCAGTTTCCGGAAGTCTCCCTTTCCCGTCTGAGCGTCGAACGTGCCGTCCGGCTGGCGCACATCAAGGCCAACCCCAAAAAAAGCGTTTACAGTCTTTTCAAATGAAGTGGTACATCAGGTCGTGCGCACCGTCAGCGCCATGCCGACATCTTGCCACCAGTCGCACTCACGCTCCAGCCAGTACAGCAGGGTCGGATACAGATTCAGCCATTCTTTCGGTATGGTCACATCCAGCCGCGACTTGACACGCACCCGGATTTTTTCCGGTTTGAAACTGACCTTGGCATGCTGGAACATGACGGCCAGCCGCAAAGCCAATACAGCCTTGGTCGCATCGGGAACCGTCATGATGCCGTTCAATTTCTTCAGATTGCCCTTCTGTCCGAGTACGAAGCGACTCATCTGTCGCTGTTCACGTGAAGTGAAACCGGCCATATCGGCATGCTCTATCAGATAGGCACCGTGTTTGTGATAATTGGTCGGAGAAATGAACATGCCGATTTCATGCAACAGCGCACTCCAGTAAAGGAGCTTCAGAAAACGGTCAGCGTCGGGATCCATTTGCTTGTAGATCGCCAGCGCATAATTGGCGACCCGCAAGGCACGCTGTTCATCGACATGGTAACGTTTGAGCATGTCCCGTATCGCTTCTTCCCGGCGGTCTTTCTGCGTGGACATCAGATAGATATCCCACATGATTCCCATTCGCAGACCAGCCTCGACAGGCTTGAGTATATCGATACCGAAATCCTTCATCAGCACGATCAAAATCGTCAGCCCGCCCAGAATCGACGATGCGCGTTCCGCCTTGATGCCATCGAGTTTCAGATGGTTCAGATGCCCTGCCTCTATCATCCTGGCCTTGAGCAATTCCAGATTTTCCAGTGTGAAACGACCGTCGCCTATCCGGTTGATCGCCAGAATTTCCGCCGTCGCCCGGATGGTTCCCGACGACCCGTACACCGCCGTCCAGCCGCTGCTGCGGTAATAATCCACAGCATCCTCGAACTGGCTGCGGGCCGACAATATCGCCGCCTCGAAAGAAGCCTCGTCGATAATCCCGTCATGAAAAAAAGCCAGACTCTGGCGTACCGTACCGACGCTGAACGATTCCACCCGTTCGATATCCTGTCCCAGACCGCAGATCAGTTCCGTCGAACCGCCACCGATATCGATCACCAGTCTTTTTTCTTCAGGCTTTGCCAGCACATTGGCAACCCCCAGATAAATCAGGCGCCCTTCTTCCTCGCCGGAAATCACCTCGATCGGATATCCGAGAACCTTTTCGGCATCCTGCAAAAAATCCTGTGCATTGACAGCGATGCGCAGCGTATTGGTCGCGACCACCTTGACATCCGACAGGGGATAAGCCGCGAGAATGGAGCGCAGCCTTTTGAGCGCATCCAGTCCGCGCTCCATCGCTTCCCTGGACAGCACATTGTTCTTGTCGAGTCCGGCAGCCAGTCTGTTAGGCTCTCTGGCGCTCTTGACCACACATATCACCCCATTGACATATTCACCGATATGCAAACGGAAACTGTTGGAACCGAGATCTATCGCAGCAAACATTCACATGCCTTCACTCAAACCGACCCAATACCCATTCCGGTCGTCAAACCGGACCGATTATTCCGGAAACATATTACCATCGTATGACACAAAACCAGAACTTAACGTAATGTACCGTGCCGGCGAGTACGAATTCAACCCAATGTCGTATCCAGCACCATCATCAGGGCAAACCCCGCCATCAATCCGACCGTCGCCGGTGTCTGGTGTCCATTGCGATGTGTCTCCGGAATCACCTCATGAGACACGACAAAGAGCATGGCGCCTGCCGCGAAACCCAGCCCGATCGGATACGACAACGCCAGACCACTGGACAAACCGATCCCCAGCAGCGAACCCAGCGGTTCGAACAACCCGGACGCGCCGGCGATCAGAACGGCCTTCAAACGGCTGACACCGGCACTTCGCAACGCCAGCGCCACGGCAAGCCCTTCCGGAATATCCTGCAACACGATGGCTATCGTCAACGGCAAGCCGATCGCCAGATCAGCATGCGAGAACCCGACACCGATCGCCATACCTTCCGGCAAATTGTGAAGTGAAATCGCGAACACGAACAGCCAGACCTTGTTGAAACGGTCATTGCCAGGGCCGAACGACCCGATCGTTTCATGCTCATGCGGCGTGAATTTGTCCAGACTCAGCATCAACACAACGCCCAGCGCCATGCCCAGAACGACAATACCGGCGCCATAAACCTTGTGCCCCGTCATGGAAGCACCGGCGTCAAGTCCCGGCAAAATCAGCGAAAACGCACTGGCCGACATCATCATGCCGGCCGCGAAACCCAGCATGGTATCCTCGACATAGGCCGGCAACCGTTTCAGCACCAGTGCCGGAACGGCACCCAGCGCAGTCCCTGCGAACCCCGCCAGACCACCGGCAACCGCATACTGCATCGCCAGTCCGACACCGTCGGATACGACATGAAACAGACTCTGGATGAACAATACCAGTATGGTCAGCAAAGACAGCAAAAGAAAAGCGGCATAGAACCAGTGCTTGCCGGAATAACGCATACAGGCAAGCCACCAGCTCCCTGCCCTGTTCTTGTCCTGCTGTTTCGCTTGTCCCTGTTCCATATATTTTCCAGAATCCATTCGCCAGTCGCATGCCAGACATTGTCGTCAGCGTGGTTCAATCACCACGACGCGGTATCCGCAGATACCTGCATGCAAAAACGGCATCTTGCCTTCCGCCATCACCGAACGAGTATATCCCAGTTACGGAATCACCGTGCGAGAGGACTGCCTTGCCGTCATGTTCCCGCATTTATTCAGAAAACGTATAAATCGAAAACAAAAAAAGTATTTTTGTTCATCCACGTGCTTGGGTATATTGCCAGACGAAAAGCCAGTCTGTACGCCTGTCGCCCTTTCAGTACTGGCCAGTTACTGTCACACCGCATATACCATGTTTTCGATCATCTGGTTTCCCGCCATCATCAGTATCAGCGCCGGATATTTCTTCATGAGCGTCGCACCGCTCAGTACGCAATTCATGTCACTGTTCGGCATCGGCTATGCCGGCCTTTCCCTCTTTCTGAGCGGACTGCTCTGGTCGCACAGCCTCGTCCAGCTTCCCGCCGGTCTGATTCTGGACAAAATCGGCGTATATCGCGGTTTTCTGATCGCCATCGCCATCGCCGCAAACTGCCTACCTTTTCTCGCCCCCGACAATCCGATGCTCGCGACAGCATTGCGCTTCATGGCCGGATTGAGTTCCGGCACCCTGTTTCTGGCCGGCGTCAAGGTCACCGGCATGCTGGCGCCCCCCGAAAAAGTCGCACAGGCGCAAGGCATTCAGGGTGCAGCTTTCTGTCTGGGCACCATGCTGCCGTTCGTCACGCTGCCTTACCTGGGCGAGCAGGCATGGCGCTTCTCTTACCTCATTCCGGCAGCGCTGGCTGTTACCGTCACCGCCTTGTCCCTCTTCCTGCCCGCACGCATCCGCAAAAACTCGGGCGCGTCATCCGGTTCGCTGGGCAACCTGCTTCATGCACTGGGTACCGTTTCGACCTCCGTTCCGATCTGGGCGCTGGGCATGTTCCACGGCTTGTCTTACGGCACATTGAACAATCTCGGTCAGTGGCTCCCATCCATTCTGGCCGATATGGATGAAACCAGCACCGCCATGACATGGAGTCTTGCCACCGGCTTCGTCCTGCTGGCCGGCACACTGGGTCGTGCCTACGGCAGCATGCTCCTGCGCTGGTTCTCGCGCAGCTGGATCACCAACACCGCCGTTCTCGCCATCGGCATTCTCTATATCGCACTGGGTCTGACCGGACATCCCGGCATCGGACTCGCCGTCGGCATGTCGCTCGCCATTCTCGGCGGTTCCAATTACGGCTCCATTTTCAGCCTGACCGGCAGCGTCATGCCGCCGGTTTATCTGGCGACCGCTGCCGGATTCATGAACATGATCGCCAACATCGCCAATGTCATGCTGACCCTGGTACTGGGCACCGTCAGGGAATATACCGGCAGTTTCAGCATGGCCCTGTGCGCCACAGGTATTTTCGCCCTGCTGGTCTGGCTGGCCGGGAAACGCATACTCAACGGTCTGCAACGACAATAATCCGTATACCGTTCCGACGCCATCCGGTTAGCGTACACCCGGATGACGGAAAAAACTGACGGCGACAGTCACGCACAGCGACATCATGAACGAACAAAATACGGTCAACGCACAGTCCATGCCCCAACGGTCAGCCATCCAGCCCATCAAAAGCAGGGGTAACATGCTGCCGATATACCCGATCATCAGGTAAGTCGAAATCATGCCGGAACGGTTATGCGTATCGGCCAGCCGGTTGACCATCGTGATACCGGCCAGCGTCGACATACCGTGTCCGGTCGCCGTGACCAGCACACTCAGAATAAATACGGGTACGGAATGCAGCCACAAGTCCGAAAGCAGCAACGCCAGTCCTGACGCCAGCAGCAGCAAACCGGCGAAACCGCTCCACCGTGTCGGCAAACGTCCTGCGAACAACTGCACACCCGCCGACAAAAAGAGAATCATGGCAATCGACGTCCCGCTCACGAACGGGCCATGCCAGGGCAACATATCCCGAAGAAAAACCGGCACCATCGACGCATACAGACCGAATATGCCGAAAGCGATGAAGGCACACAAACTCGACAAAAAGAAAACCAGCGAACGTGGACGCTCCGCCCAGACCAGCTTCGGAAGAAAATCGCGGAAATCCGGTCTGCCTTTCCGTCCGTCCTCGATATCGAGCCTGCCCAGCGCGATGATGGCGAACAGTCCGAGCAACAAGGTCGGAATATAAGTCGTCCTCAGTGGAGAAGGCAACCACTGCCCCATGATACCGCCGACCAGCGGCCCCAGACCGAAACCGAAAGCGATCAGCAGGCTGGTCATGGTCGCGGCACGCTGGAGATTCCCGTTTTTCACAGAAAGCTGAACCAGTCCGACCGACGCACTCGTCGTCAGCATACTTGACGCGATACCAACCATGAAACGCCCGCCATCGAGCATCAGTACATCACCCGCCAGCATACTGGCCAACGTCCCGATCCCCCTGAGCATGAGCCCTTTTTTCATGACGGACAAAAAACCCATCTTGTCCGGCAAACGTCCCAGACACATCAATCCGAGAAACGCACCGCCCATATATGCCGTATAAACCAGCGTGACATCACTGTTGGACAATCGCCAGTTCTGCTTGTACAACGCATACAACGGACTGATGAGCGCGGTCCCCATCACGCCGACGCACATCGAGAAACAGACCCACCCGAAAGGGCTTACCCTGATTTTCATCCCCCTCACCATAGTGGAAAACCGGCATCCCCGCCGGTTTCCCATTGCATGGAACAGACAACAAAAAGGCCGGCCCGGAAACCCGGAACCGGCTCATTGCGTTTTCGCCTCGTCCTCAGAACGGAATATCGTCGTCCATGTCGGACAATCCCGGTGCACGGCTTGCGGGCTGCCGTGCGGCACCGCCCTGTGCCTGACGAGCGGCCGGCTGGTAACCGCGATCTTCCGGCGGATCGCCCGCACCCTGACGGCTGCCCAGCATCTGCATGGTGTCTCCGATGATTTCGGTGGCATATCGCTCGATTCCCTCGCGGTCGGTATATTTACGTGTCCGGATACGCCCTTCGACGTAGACCTGCGAGCCCTTTTTCAGATACTGGCCAGCGATTTCCGCAAGCTTGCCGAAAAAAGAAATACGGTGCCACTCGGTCTGTTCCTTCAGGTCACCGGTCGCCTTGTCGCGCCAGCGGTCAGTCGTGGCAACCGCAATACTGGTGACCTGTTCGCCGCTCGGCATATATCGGTTTTCCGGATCGCGGCCGAGATTGCCGACGATAATGACCTTGTTGATCGATGCCATGACTTTCTCCTGATGGAAATGAATGGTGATAATGTAAACAAAGTTGCATTATATGACACTGTCGGCAAGCAGACGCAAAATTCCGCGACATTCCTGACATCGCAAACAAGATACCTTCCGCTCCCTGTGAAAGATTGTCAAATACGTTATGATAATGGATTGACCTGTATACATTCACAGTCTGTCATCCATTAACGGGATCGTTTTTTCAATGTCGGACAATCAAGAAAAAATCATCATCCGCGGTGCAAGGACGCACAATCTGAAAAATATCGCAATTGACCTGCCGCGCAACAAACTGATCGTCATCACCGGTCTTTCCGGCTCAGGAAAATCGTCTCTGGCTTTCGATACCCTGTATGCGGAAGGCCAGCGGCGTTACGTCGAATCGCTTTCGGCCTATGCACGCCAGTTTCTCCAGCTGATGGAAAAACCGGACGTGGACCTCATCGAGGGGCTCTCCCCGGCTATCGCCATCGACCAGAAAGCGACTTCGCACAATCCGCGATCGACCATCGGCACCGTCACCGAAATCTATGACTACCTGCGCTTGCTGTTCGCCCGTGTCGGTACACCGCATTGTCCACAGCACCCTGAAAACCCGCTGACCGCCCAATCCGTTTCACAGATGGTCGATACGGTTCTGGCCATGCCGGAAGGCACACGCCTGATGATTCTGGCACCGGTCATCGCCAACCGCAAAGGCGAACATGCCGACTTGTTCGAACAAATGCAGGCTCAGGGCTTCATCCGTTTCCGCGTCAAAAGCGGTACCCGTCCGGCGACCGTCGTCGATGTGGATGAATTGCCTGCGCTGAAAAAAAACGAAAAACACACTATCGACGTCGTGGTCGACCGTGTCAGAATCAATCCGGACATCAAGCAACGGCTGGCGGAGAGCTTCGAGACCGCGCTGCGTATCGCCGATGGCCGTGCGCTGGCCGTCAATATGGACACCGGAGAAGAACAGGTTTTTTCCAACCAGTTCGCCTGTCCGGAGTGCGGTTATTCACTACACGAACTGGAACCGCGACTGTTCTCGTTCAACAATCCGATGGGCGCGTGCCCGGAATGCGACGGTCTCGGACATATCGAATTTTTCGACCCGGCACGGGTCGTCCTCTTTCCCGGACTGTCGCTGGCGGCAGGCGCCGTCAAGGGCTGGGACCGCCGCAACCCGTATTACTTCCAGATGTTGCAAAACCTGGCGGACCATTACCATTTCGACATCAATACGCCTTATGAAGAACTGCCGGAAAATATCCGGCATATCGTACTGTACGGCTCGGGGAAAGAAAAAATACCGTTCACCTACCTGAACAGCCACGGCCGCCCCTGGGTCCGCGAACACAGCTTCGAGGGCATTCTGAACAATCTGGAGCGCCGTTACCGGGAAACCGATTCCATGGCAGTCCGCGAAGACCTTGCCAAACTCATCAACGAACGTGCCTGCCCCGCATGCCATGGCGCACGCCTCAAGACCGAAGCGCGTTTCGTCATGGTCGGAGAAGGCGAACAAAAACATGCCATTCACGAACTGACCCGCCTGCCGCTGAACGAAGCACTGACCTATTTCGAAACCCTTTCGCTGACCGGCGCGAAAAAAGACATCGCCAAACGCATCGTCAACGAAATCGTTTCGCGCCTGCATTTCCTGAACGATGTCGGACTGGACTATCTGTCGCTGGACCGGAGCGCTGAAACGCTCTCTGGCGGAGAATCCCAGCGTATCCGGCTGGCATCCCAAATCGGCAGCGGCCTGACCGGCGTCATGTATGTGCTGGACGAACCGTCCATCGGATTGCACCAGCGCGACAACGACCGCCTGATCGCCACACTCAAGCACTTGCGTGACATCGGCAATACCGTCATCGTCGTGGAACACGATGAAGACGCCATCCGGACAGCGGATTTCATCGTCGATATGGGACCGGGTGCCGGCGTACATGGCGGCAACGTCGTCGCCAGCGGTTCCCCTGCGGAAATTTTGCAATCCGGACAATCGCTGACCGCGAAATATCTCAACGGCACCCTGTCCATCGATGTACCCTCCAAACGGGTCAAACGCAACAAGGAACGGCAATTGGTCATCCGCGGCGCTTCCGGCAACAATCTGAAAGATGTCACGCTGGAACTGCCCGTCGGCCTCCTGACCTGCGTCACAGGTGTTTCAGGCTCTGGAAAATCGACCCTTATCAACGACACCCTTTATGCCGCGGTCTCTCACCATCTGTACGGCTCGCAAACCGAACCCGCCCCCTATGAAGCCATCGAGGGTCTGGAACATTTCGACAAGGTCATTTCCGTCAATCAGGCACCCATCGGCCGGACACCGCGCTCGAATCCGGCCACCTATACCGGCCTTTTCACCCCTATCCGCGAGCTGTTCGCCGGCGTTCCGCAAGCCCGTGAAAGAGGCTACACCGCAGGGCGTTTCTCATTCAACGTCAAGGGCGGCCGCTGCGAATCCTGTCAGGGCGACGGTGTCATCAAGGTGGAAATGCACTTCCTGCCGGACATGTACGTTCCTTGCGACGTCTGCCACGGCAAACGCTACAACCGCGAAACGCTCGAAATCGCCTACAAGGACAAGAACATTTCCGACGTACTGAACATGACTGTCGAGGAAGCGTTCGAATTCTTCCGGCCGGTTCCCGCCATCGCGCGACGGTTGCAAACCCTGCTTGACGTCGGACTGGGATATATCCGTCTGGGGCAGAGCGCAACGACGCTCTCGGGCGGCGAAGCGCAGCGCGTCAAACTTTCGCTCGAACTGTCGAAACGGGATACGGGACGCACCCTGTACATTCTGGACGAACCGACGACCGGCCTGCACTTCCAGGATATCGACATGCTGCTGAAAGTCATTCACCGCCTGCGCGACCAGGGGAATACCGTCGTCGTCATCGAACACAATCTCGATGTCATCAAGACGGCAGACTGGATAGTCGACCTCGGACCGGAAGGCGGCGCAGGCGGCGGCAAAATCATCGCCACCGGAACACCGGAAGAAATCTCACGCAAATCCGCCAGCATCACAGGCCGTTACCTGAAAAACATGCTCGGTCCACGCAAAAAACAATAGACTTGCAACCCTCGCATGACCGGCATGTTCCTGCCGGTCATGCGCCTCATTTCAGCAACAATTCCTCGACAATCGCGATACCTTCGGATGTGCCGCGCAATACCAGCACATCGTTTTCACGAAACACCAGATCATTTTCCACGGTCAATTTCTCCGTACCGCGCCGGACAGCCGTGATTTCGACATGATTCGCCGGCAAATCCAGTTCTCCGACCGTCTTGCCGATCGCAGGCGCACCGGCCGGCAATCGCAGTGCATGCAGGCGCCAGTAGGAATCCGTATCCGTCGGCACTGCATCGGTTTCACCGTGGAAATATTCCCTCAGTCGGGCATAACGCGACGCCCTTGCGGCCTGTGCGCGCTGGATGATCCGTTTCGTCGGAATGCCATATGCCATGAAAGCGTGGGAAGTGAGCACCAGACTGCTTTCGATGACTTCCGGAACCACTTCATCGGCTCCTGCTTCCTTGAGCTTGTCGAAATCGGAATCGTCATAACTGCGCACGATCACAGGCAAATTCGGCGCCAGTTCCTTGGCATAATAAAGCACCCGCAAGGCCGCATGGATATTGGCGAACGTGATGATCAGCGAAGACGCCCTGTGAATACCGGCCGCGACCAGACTTTCCCTGCGTGTCGCATCGGCATAAGACACATTCGCACCTGCCGTCTCCGCTTTCCTGACACGCTCAAGATCCAGATCGAGCGCGCGGTAAGGAACTTGCTCTTCTTCGAGCAGGGTGGCGATATTCTGTCCCGTCCTGCCGAAACCGGCGAGAATGACATGCCGTTGCAACGCCATCGAACTGCTGGCGATTTTCGTCAGTTCCAGCGATTGCTGCATCCATTCATTCGCCGAGAAACGCATGACGATCTTGTCGGCATTGAGAATGATGAACGGCGCCGCCAGCATCGACAACACCATGGATGCCATCGTGACCTGCACAATCCATGGCTCCATCATTTTCAGCCCGGAAATCTGGTTGACCAGCACGAAGCTGAATTCCCCCGCCTGCGCCAGTGCCAGTCCGGTCTTGAGACTAACCCCGCGTGACGCGCCGAACAGGCGTGTCAGCCATGCCGCCAGCGCGAACTTGTAGAAAAACGCGGAAACGATAATAAGCAGGACAAACCACCAGTAATGAAGCACCAGACTCATATCGAGCATCATGCCGATCGTGATGAAAAAAAGACCGAGCAACACATCACGGAACGACTTGATATCGACGTCCACCTCGTTTTTGTACCGCGTCTCGGAAATCAGCATCCCAGCGATGAAAGCGCCGAGTTCCATGGACAGGCCTGCCTGCTCTGTAATCCATGCCGCTCCCAGTGTCATCAGGAGCAGGTTCAGCATGAACAACTCTTGCGAATTGCGCCTTGCGACAATCTCAAGCCACTTGTTCATGAACTTTTTGCCGACAAACAGCAAAAGCACCAGCACAACGGCCGTCTTGCCCAGCGCCATGCCGATAATGAGCAAAATATTGCCTGTACCGTGCGCCAGTGTCGGCACGATGATGAGCAAGAGCACGACGGCCAGATCCTGAAACAGCAGAATACCGATCACCCTGCGCCCGTAATCCGTTTCGAGCTCCATGCGCTCGGCAAGCATTTTCGAGACGATCGCCGTGGAAGACATCGCCCATGCGCCTCCAAGCGCCAACGCAGCCTGCCAGGTCGTCGTCCCCAGCTGCGGCAACACGAAAACAATGGCAAACGTCAGAATGATGGAACCCGCCATCGAAATCGTCACCTGCGCCAAACCAAGTCCGAAAACGATCTTGCGCATCGCAAGCAGCTGCGACAGTGAAAACTCCAGCCCGACCGTAAACATCAGGAAAACCACACCGAACTCGGCCAGTCCCTTGAGCGATTGCGCATCGCTGACCAGCCCTGTCGAATGCGGACCGATTGCAATGCCGACTGCAAGATATCCCAGAATCGAAGGCAGCTGAAGATAGCGGAAAATGACCACGCCGATCACGGCGGCGCCCAGCATCAGCAAGACAAATTCAAGGGACGATTGCATGAAATGGAATAGCTGCGTTTTATTTAACAGGCAAAAACGGCCATCCGCTGTTGTGCGAAACGTACCCGTACATCATACGTTCCCATGGACATACCCGTTTATGCATACGCTATTGTATCCAAATTCGTCTTTTCCCGATGTTTCCCATTTGTGACGAAGTGTTACATACGCATCACCGGCAACACCGGTAAAATACCCGCACATCCCGATACAACGGACACGCCCGCATTTCCCGCATATCATTTTGACGTGCAAGCAGGATTCATGCCCGGATAATTCGTTTATACTTTCATCATGAACACAGAAGTCACCCAAAACAAACCGTCCATCGATAAAAACCGTCTGCTGAAACTCGCTGACGATACGCTCCAGATTGAAGCGCACGCACTGGAGACCCTCAGAAAACGTTTTCTTCAGGAAGATGCCGGGCATTTCGTCCAGTCCGTCTCGCTGCTTTTGAATTGCAAGGGACGCGTGGTCGTCTCAGGCATCGGCAAATCCGGACATATCGGCCGCAAAATCGCGGCGACACTGGCATCGACCGGCACACCTGCCATGTTCGTCCATCCGGCGGAAGCCGCGCATGGCGATCTGGGAATGATCACCCATGACGACGTATTCATCGCGATTTCCTATTCCGGAGAAGCAGGGGAACTGATGGCGATCGCTCCAATCATCAAGCGGATGGGTACCGGGCTTGTCGCCATCACGGGAAACCCTGCTTCCAGTCTGGCCCGACTGGCTGACGTGCATCTGAACGTCCACGTCGAAAAAGAAGCCTGCCCGCTGAATCTGGCTCCCACCGCCAGCACGACCACGACACTGGCGCTGGGTGACGCCATCGCCGTGGCCCTGCTTGATGCCCGCGGATTCCGCGAGGACGATTTCGCACGCTCCCACCCGGGCGGCGCACTGGGCAGAAGGCTTCTGACCATGGTATCGGATATCATGCGCAAGGGTGACGACATCCCGGTCGTCACGGCTGACACGCTTTTGCGCGACGCACTGTTCGAAATCACCAAAAAAGGCATCGCCATGACTTCCGTCGTCGATAACGAAGGGCGCGCCATCGGGGTATTCACAGACGGCGATTTGCGACGCCTCATCGAAAAACGACAGGATTTTTCCGACATCGTCATCCGGGACGTCATGTCGAAAAATCCGCGTACGATCGCTGCGGACAAACTGGCAGCCGAAGCGGTCAGCATCATGGAAAAATTCCGCATCAACCAGCTGCTCGTCACCAATGACGACGGCAAGCTGATCGGTGCATTGCATATTCACGACCTGACCGTTGCGAAGGTGATTTGATGAATGCCCAACTGCTTGAAAAACTGTCGCGCATCCGGCTGATGATTTTCGACGTGGACGGCGTACTGACAGACGGCAAGATGCACTACGGCGAAAACGGAGAATTGTTCAAGAGTTTCAATGTACTGGACGGACACGGCATCAAGCTGCTGAAAAGAGCCGATGTCGCCAGCGCCATCATCAGCGCGCGCAATTCCCCCATCGTCAACCGCCGTGCCGCCGACCTGGAAATCGCCCATGTCATCCAGGGAGCGGGCCAGAAACAGAAAGCCTTTGCGCAGCTGCTGGAAAAAACAGGCCTGACACCCGAACAATGTGCCTTTGTCGGCGACGACATCATCGATTTGCCGGTTCTGACACGTGTCGGCGTTTCATTCACCGTCCCGAACGGTCATGTCGAGGTACTCTCGCGTGTCGATTACGTCACGCACCATGAAGGCGGCAACGGCGCCGTCCGCGAAATCTGCGACATGATTTTGCACGCCAAAGGCTGTTATACCGCTGTTGTGGAGAGCTTTCTCAAATGATTCAGGGTCCGAAATCGGTACTGCGCGTACGGCTTGCCATCATTTTCACCATCGTCCTGATACTGGCGCTGTGCAGCATGTGGGTCAATATGGTCATCAGGAAAAGCGCGTCAGATGCCGACGCGCTGGTACAACGTACCGATCCGGACTATATCGTGGAAAACTTCCGTTACTACCGCATCAATCCGGACGGAACCCCGCAGTACGAAGCCATCGGTACCAAACTGACACATTTTCCGGTCGAGGATTCCTATCTGATCGACAACCCGGTCATTTACTCGTTGAGCGACCATGACCAGTTGCAAACCATCCGTTCGGACACTGCCTACGTGGAAGATTTCAATACCAAAATCCACATGCATGACAATGTGGTTATGGACCGCGAACCATCCGCACGCAAGGGGCCTGTGAGACTGACCACCGAATATGCCCTGATTTATCCGGATGATGAAATCATGACCAGTGACCGCGAAGTGACCATCATCGACGAACATTCCGTCACGACCGGCATCGGCATGCAGGCCAACTACGCCACCAGCGAATTGCAAATATTCAACCGCGCCAGAATCACTTACAATCCCCCCGGCACATCCAAACACTAACCGACCGAAAACGACATGAAAAAGATTATTTTCCATCTTATGGCTGTTCTGTGCTGTGCCGGTCTTCCGCTTCTGGCATCGGCAGAAAAAGCGGATGCAAACAAACCGACCGACATCGAAGCGGACCAGATGCACTCCGATGACGTCAAACAGGTCACGACCTTCACCGGCAATGTCGTCGTCACGAAAGGCACCCTGCTCATCAAGGCCGGCAAGGCTGTCATCGTCCAGGACCCTGAGGGCTACCAGTACATCACCCTCTATGCGGCACCGGACAGACTGGCATCCCTCAGACAGAAACAGGACGGCGGTCCCGATATCTGGATGGAAGGATACGGCAAGAAAATCGAATACGACAACAAGGACGAAATCATCAAGTTTTTCACACAGGCCAGAGTGAGACGCCTGCAAGGCCACCAGGTCACCGACGACGTATCGGGCGAATACATTTCCTATAACGCGCGCACCGAATATTACAGCGTTTACAACACCAGCGAAGGCGTATCGAAACCGGGTGCAGGACGTGTCAAGGCCGTTATCCAACCTCGTGAAAAGAAGGCCACGAAATGAGCAACAGCAAACTGATCGTTCGCCATTTGCAAAAAACCTATGGCAAAAGGACCGTCGTTTCCAATGTCTCGCTTGACGTATCGAGCGGTGAAGTCGTCGGTCTGCTGGGGCCGAACGGTGCCGGCAAAACCACTTCGTTTTACATGATCGTGGGACTGGTGCCCGCCGACGACGGCGTGATCGAACTGGACGGTGTCGATCTCACACGATTGCCCATACACAAGCGTGCATCCATGGGGCTGTCCTATCTGCCGCAGGAAGCATCCGTTTTCCGCAAACTCAATGTCGAGGACAACATCCGGGCCGTACTCGAATTGCAGAAAAGAGACGGCAAACCCTTGCCGAAAGACGAAATCGAGCGAAAGCTGGACGGTCTGCTGGCGGAGCTGCAAATCGAAAAATTGCGAACCAACTCCGCGCTCTCGCTTTCGGGCGGTGAACGACGCCGTGTCGAAATCGCACGCGCGCTTGCCACCGACCCGCGTTTCATCCTGCTTGACGAACCGTTCGCCGGTATCGACCCCATTGCCGTTATCGAAATCCAGAGAATCGTCCGGTTCCTGAAAGAGCGGGGCATCGGCGTATTGATTACCGACCATAATGTCCGCGAAACGCTGGGTATTTGTGACCATGCCTATATCATCAACCAGGGTACCGTTCTGGCAAGCGGCCATCCGGACGAAATCATCGAAAACGAATCCGTCAGACGAGTCTATCTCGGTGAACACTTCCGTATGTAAGAAGCTGCAAGGTCATGAAACAGAAACTGCAAACCCGTCTTGCGCAGCATTTCGCGCTGACACCGCAACTCCAGCAGTCCATCAGACTCTTGCAACTGTCCAGCCTTGAACTGAACGAGGAAATCGAACGGGCTTTGCTGGACAACCCGCTACTGGAAAGGCTCGACGACCCGCTGGCCAATACGACCCGATTCCAGGCGGACGGCTCCATCATCCGACCTGCCGTTCCCGCAAGTTCCGTGACGGCAGATATCGAACCGTCACACATCCCGCCATCCGAGCAGCACGATGACCCCAACGCTTTCGACAGTCTCTCGGGCACGGCGGATACCGAGCATCTGATATGGGATTCCGTCAAACACTCCGACCGCCACCCCGATGACGAACGTTTCCAGCCACAGCTGGAAGCGCCCCCTGAAACGCTCAAGGAACATCTGCTCACCCAGATGCGTCTGACCGTCCGCGACCAACGGCAACGCGCGCTGGTCGAACTGATGATAGATGCGCTCGATACCAACGGCTATCTTCAGGAAACATTGGGAGAAATGCTGGAATGGCTCCCGCCCGAGCTGGATATCGGCTACGCCGAACTGGAAGACGCGCTGGCCTGCCTCCAGAATTTCGACCCGCCCGGTGTCGGCTCACGAAATAGCGCCGAATGCCTCGCCATCCAGATTCGGCTGATGCAAAACATTCCGTATATCGTCCGGAAACGGGCGCTGAACATCGTCGAAAACCATCTGAAACTGTTCGCACAGCGTGACTTCAACCGTCTGAAGAAAGCATTGGGCTGCGACGACGAGGATTTGCTCGAGGCTCAGGCCGTCATACAACGCTGCAATCCACACCCCGGCGCAGCTTTCGCCAATGACGCCGCCGACATGGTCGTACCTGAAATCATCGCCGTCAAAAAAGACGGCGTCTGGCATGCCGAACTCAATATGGATGCCATGCCGAAAATCCGCATCAACCAGATGTATGGCGACATCCTGAAAACCACATCGGACAAAACCAGCCTGAATACCCGCTTTCAGGAGGCCAAATGGTTGATACGGAACATAAACCAGCGATTCGACACCATTCTCAGGGTATCGGAAGCCATTATCGAGCGACAGCAGAATTTCTTCTCTTTGGGGCCCAGTGCCATGCGCCCCCTTGTTTTGCGCGAAATAGCTGATACACTAGGACTGCACGAGAGCACAATTTCCCGTGTGACAACCCAGAAATTCATGCTGACACCGCTTGGTATTTTTGAGTTGAAATATTTTTTCGGCAGCCACATCGCCACAGAGGGAGGAGGAGAAGCATCTTCAACCGCGATTCGCGAAAAAATCAGACAGCTGATTGCACAGGAAGACAGCAAGAAACCGTATTCCGATAACAAAATCGCTCAGTTGCTGGAAAAGGAAGGTCTGGTCATCGCGCGGCGAACGATCGCAAAATACCGGGACATGCTGAAAATTCCGCCAGCCAGCCTGCGCAAAACATTGTAGTAACAAGTGTCGCAGACACTTGGAAAATTTGGGTGACATCATCAAGGAGAAATGTATGAACCTTACGATCAGTGGACATCATCTCGAGATCACGCCTGCGATCCGCAGCCATGTAGAAAGCAAACTTGACCGAATGAAACGGAATTTTGATGGCGTCATCGATA
>CASETG010000081.1 GCA_949290765.1 Oxalobacter formigenes
CTCCCGCAATTCATGTTGTCCGGCGGACAAGAAAATGTCCATGGCTTCGACTGGAATGTCTATGGCGAAATGACCCGTTTCTGGCTCTCGGACGATGATCTGGCGCAACTGCCAGCACAGGAACAGGCGCGAGGCGACCGATTCGTGATGAAATCGGAAATCTCTTACCCGATGATTTCCGGCGGCTATTTCCTGACTCCCAAGGCCATTCTGAATATGGCCAAATACGATCTGGATGAATCGCCTTACGATACCCGCTCGCTGACGCGCGTATTGCCGACCTTTTCACTGGATGGTGGTCTGATTTTCGAAAGAGACGCCCCCATGTTCGGCAGGAACATGACCCAGACGCTGGAACCTCGCCTGTTCTATGTCTATACCCCGTACAAGGATCAGCACAAATACCCGATTTTCGACTCCGGCGAACCAAGCTTCGGTTATGTGACCCTGTTTACCGAAAACCGCTTTGCCGGTTACGACCGTATCGCTGACGCCAACAATCTGACTGCCGCGCTGACAAGCCGTTTCATCGAAGACAACGGCACGGAACGTTTCAAATTCACGATCGGGCAACGTTATTATTTCCGCGACCAACGTGTCTATTTGTATAACGCCGAACGCGATGAATCGAAAAACCGCTCCGACCTGCTGGCAATGGCCGACGGTCATATCACGCCTGAATTCTCGTTCGACACGTCAATACAATACAACCAGAGTACGCAGAAAATGTACAGTGCGAACTTCAGCACCCAATGGAAACCAGGCCCAATGAAACTGCTGAATGCCGAATACCGTTACCTGAGAGATACGACATCCATCTACAACCGGTATTCTCCGACAGCACTTGCAGGGCTGATCAATTATTACCCGAACTGGGACTACAGGGATTACCTCTACAACAATGAAATCGACCAGATCAATATATCCGGACAATGGCCGATCGCGCAAAGATGGTATGCTGTCGGGCAAATCAGTTATTCTCTTCCTGACGACAAATCCATCGAAAACATTCTCGGTGTCGAATACAATGCAGACTGCTGGATCTTCCGGATGATGGCACAACGTTATGTGACATCGTCGACCGAAACCAATACCGCGTTTTATTTCCAGCTTGAGCTCAAGGGTTTGTCGAAACTGGGAACCAATCCGCTCAATGCCTTGCAGAGAAGCATTCCGGGTTATGAACCCCTTTCAAACTGATGCCGTTCGTCGCCACGATTACAACAAATCTTATGCCAGCGAGGATCATCCCATGTTCTTGTTCACGTCTCATGCCAAGTCGCCGACCGTCCTGAAACAAGCGGCCGCCCTGCTTTTCGGACTGTTGCTGTCGGGCACGCTACTGGCACAAACCGGCACGCCCCAACCGGCCTCCGACACAGCCGCATCGGCCACTGCAACGGCAACACCTGTACCACGCGCATCGCAACCGGTTATCGTCGATTCCATCGCAGCCGTCGTCAACAACGACGTCATCACGATGGGCGAACTCAATACCCGTATCCAGCTAATTGAACAACGACTCAAGCAACAGAATATCGCGTTGCCGCCTCGTGAAATTCTCCAGAAACAGGCACTGGAACATATGATTGTCGAAAGTGCGCAAATGCAGCTGGCCAAGGAAATGGGGCTTCGTATCGACGATACCCAGCTTGACAGGACGATTGCGAGAATTGCGGAAAGCCGGCATATGACGGTCTCACAATTCCGGCATCATATTGAGGAGAGCGGAACACCTTTTGAAAAATATCGTGAAAATGTCCGTGACGATATTACGATACAGCGCCTGCGCGACAGGGAAGTCAACAACAAAATCCAGATCAACGATGCTGAAATCGACCATGTTCTGGGGGCGGATTCGCAAATGCAAATGCCGGTACAGCTTCGGCTAGGCCATATCCTGATCCGCATCCCGGAAAATGCATCACCTGAACAAATCGCCGAAAAACGCGATCGTGCGGAAAAGGTTCTGAAAGCATTGCAATCCGGCAGCGATTTCCAGCAGACAGCCGCTTCATATTCCGATGCCGATGAAGGCTTGAGCGGCGGAGACATCGGATGGCGAAGCACGGACCAGCTACCGAAAGTATTTGTGGAAGCGCTTTCCGGACTCAATCCCGGAGACCTGACACGCATCATCAAGAGCCCCAACGGTTTCCATATCCTGAAGGTTCTGGACAAACGCACGATGTCCACCGGCCCTGAACTGGCCGGTGCATCCGGCGGACAAGTCGTCCAGCAAATCCATGCCAGACATATCCTGATCAAAGTCAATCAACTGGTCTCGGCGGATGAAGCGAAACACAAACTGCTTGAACTCAAGCAGCGCATCCAGAACAATTCTGCCACTTTCGAGGAACTCGCCAAAACCCACTCGAACGATACATCGGCCAGCCGTGGCGGCGATCTGGGCTGGATTTATCCGGGCGATACCGTTCCCGAATTCGAAAAAGCGCTTGTTTCACTGCAACCCGGCGAAATCAGCGATCCGGTGGAAACACAGTTCGGCTTCCATCTGATTCAGGTACTGGACAAGAAAACGGACGATATATCCCTTGAAAGAAAGCGTGCAGCAGCAAAACAGGCACTTCGTGAACGCAAGATCGCGGAAGCGACTGAAGAATGGCTTCGCCAGTTGCGTGACCGTGCCTATGTCGAATATCGCCTGAACGACCACAGACAGGATATGTAATGTCCAAACCCGTCATTGCCATTACGACAGGAGAACCGGCAGGTATCGGCCCTGAAATTTCCATACGGGGCGCATTTCGTTGTCTCGATACCGTCACACCGGTTCTCATCGGTGACTATGCCTTGCTGGAAAAAACCGCAGCCGGTATCCATTCCGGTATCCGTCTCAAGCCTCTTGCACAATCCGATGATTATGCAAGCGCGCTGAACGACACTTCCGGCATCATCGGCGTCATCGATTCTCCACTGGCGACACCAGCCGTCGCCGGCCGGCTCGACCCTCGCAACGGCCCGGCCGTTCTGTCTTTCATGGACATCGCCATTTCCGGCGCCATGCGCGGCCGGTTCGATGCTGTCGTAACCGCACCGGTACAAAAAAGCACGATAAACGATGCGGGCATTCCTTTTACCGGACATACGGAATATTTTGCAGAAAAAACCGGCACCGGACGGGTCGTCATGATGCTGGCGGGTCTTACAGGCAGCCATACCGGTGACAATCGCTTCATGTTACGGGTCGCACTGGCGACCACGCATTTGCCGCTGAAAGATGTCAGCGGCGCCATCTCGTGCGACAGTCTGCTGGAAATCGTCCGGATCATCCACAACGACCTGAAAAAACGGTTCGGACTTGAAGCACCACGCATTCTGGCTGCCGGACTGAATCCGCACGCGGGTGAAAACGGCTATCTGGGAGATGAGGAAATCCGAACCATCATCCCGGCAATCGACGCCCTGCAAAAAGAGGGAATCCGAATATCCGGCCCCTATCCGGCCGACACCCTGTTCCAGCCGCATTATCTCGCGGATGCAGACTGCATTCTGTCCATGTATCATGATCAGGGATTGCCTGTCCTCAAATATGCGACATTCGGGCACGGCGTCAATATCACACTGGGGCTCCCCATTATCCGCACATCCGTCGATCACGGCACGGCACTGGATATCGCATCGCGCGGACTGGGTATCGCACATGAGGGCAGCATGATCGAAGCCATACGAATCGCAGCAGAAATGGCTTCTTTCTCTCGCAGGACGGGACAACACGCATGAAACATATTCCGCGCAAACGATTCGGCCAGAACTTCCTGAAAGATTCCGCAGTGCTGTATGCCATCATTGACGCCATCGCTCCACGCGCAACGGATCGCATGCTTGAAATCGGCCCCGGTCTGGGTGCCATGACCGAGAAACTGCTGCCTCATCTGGAACGGCTGGATGTTGTCGAACTGGACCGCGATCTGGCAGCCTATCTGAAAAAGCGTTTTCCGGCGGACAAGCTGACCGTACATCAGGCCGACGCGCTGGATTTCGATATCGATACAATTCGCACCCAACCCGAACGAAAAATCCGTATAGTCGGCAATTTGCCATACAACATCTCGACACCGTTGCTTTTTCACCTGATGACTTTCGCAGACCGTGTTGCCGATCAGCATTTCATGCTGCAACGTGAAGTCGTCGAACGCATGGTCGCTGAACCCGGGAGCAAAGCCTTCGGACGGCTCTCGGTCATGCTGCAATGGCGTTATGACATGGAAATGCTTTTCATCGTTCCACCGACAGCATTCGAGCCTGCGCCGAAAGTGGAATCCGCAATTGTCCGGATGATTCCGCGAGAAAACCCCGAAAGCGTCCCGCTGGACGCCCTCGAAAAAGTCGTCACCCAGGCTTTTTCACAACGCCGTAAAATCGTCCGTAACAACCTCGCGCCCTATTTTACGGAAGCTGAACTGAACACACTGGGAATCGATCCGGCAAAAAGGCCGGAGGCGTTGTCTGTCGAACAGTTCATCCTGCTGGCCAGACACTTGCCTCCGTCACCGTCTGACGACGTCAATCAGCCTCTTCCATGATTTTCCGTCGCGCTTCGAGAATGGCCTCGACGGCGACATGCCGGATTTTCATTTCGGCCGAAATGGCGTAGTACTGCTCGCGAACGCCCTTCATTTCGCCGATAGGAACCGCCCTGAACTGGTCTTTCATTTCATCAGCCAGCACAATCGGCGCATGGAACATGCCAAGCCCGATACGGCCGAATGTCTTGAGCAATGCACTGTCGGAAAACTCGCCTGCAATAAACGGACGGATATTGTTCACCTCGAACCACTGATCCAGACGCATCCGGATTGCATTGTTGCGTGTCGGCAATAAAACCGGTGCGCCATTGAGACATTCCGGGAAATTGTCACGATATTTTTCGGCCAGTTCTTCCGTACCGAACAGCCATACCGCCCGATCCCCCAATTCATGGCTGAACACCCGGAGACTGCTTTTGACATTGGTCGGCCGGTCAGTCAGTACGACATCGAGCTTGTGCAATGCCAAATCGGCCAGCAGCGTTTCAAACGTGCCGTCATAACATTCCATACGCACAAACTGCGGCATCTGCAATGCAGGCTCCAGAAGACGGTATGCGATCATCTTCGGCAATGAATCGGAAATACCTACTGTCAGACGCAAACTCTTGCCGACATCGTCCTCGGCCAATGTTTCCTGCAACTGCTCGCCCAACAGGAAAATCTGGTCGGCATAGTTCAACGCGACCCTTCCGGCTTCCGTCAGTACCAGACGCCGTCCCTGCGGTGCAAACAAAGTCTTGCCGATCGATTTTTCCAGTAATGCCAGCTGCATACTGATTGTCTGTACGGCGACACCCAATCGTTCTGCCGCACGCGTTACGCCGCCTTCCTTGGCAGCGACCCAAAAATAATACAAATGGCGATAATTTAGACTGGAAGCTTTCATCATTCTATTTTTTTGAAGTAACATTACTATTATGTTCTCTTTTTACACATTCTTCCATTGTTTAATATATCTTTATAGCAACACTTTACTGGCAGGAGCACAAAAACACATGGAACCGACCATCATTACCAAAGGTATCAAGGCAGGTGAAGCCGTACAGGAATATATTATGGAGCGTCTGAACGCAATGTTGTCCCATGCGCAAGACAGCATCAAATACATCACTGTCCGGTTGTCGGATACCAATCGTATCAGGAGCGGATTCAAGAAACGTTGCCTCATCCAGCTGGTACTGCCCGGTATGTCCCCTATCGTCGTCACTGAATTTGCAGCAGATGTAAAAGGCGCCATCGACAATGCCACCAGACGCGCTTCAAGACTTTTGAACAAAACGATGTCAAAAGCGAAATCCATCTCGCACGACACCTTGCCGCTGTATTTCAACAAGCCGTTTCTGGCCATCTAGTCTGTTCTGGCACCGGTGAACCTGTAACGCATGGTTCACCGGTACGGCATTTGCAAAATACTGTGTGCCGCTCACGGATACCCGCACGACCATCAGCATACGATTCTTTTCTGTTCCCTTCCTTTCTCCCTGTCAAACCTGCCGTCTTTCAGCATGTTTTTCGCAGTCATCCGCAAAGGGCAAGATACCGGTTGCTCTGACGGCTTTTCTGTTGCCATTGCATGTTGACTTGCATGTCTCGGCTCTGTTCTCTTGATTGCATGCAGCATTCGGCGACACGCCATTTTCATGCCATCGCGCGTATGCGCCCGCGATCCAGCGCGATGAAGAAAGACCTGTGAAAAGGCCTGAATGCACCCATACGCATGCCATACCGACAGCGCTGCCATCCAGACAGGAGAGGAAAAAGCCTGCCAATCCGGTTACAGAGCGGCAGGCAGGGATTTCATTACAGGATTTTGGTACCGACCCACCATGCGATTGCGGCAATGAAAGCGGAGGCCGGAATCGTCAGTATCCATGCCCAGACGATATTGCCTGCGACGCCCCAGCGGACGGCAGATGTTTTCTGTGCGGAACCGACACCGACGATCGCTCCAGTAATGGTGTGCGTCGTGGAAACCGGAATGCCCAGCGCCGTTGCGATAAACAGCGTCATGGCACCGCCCGTTTCGGCACAAAATCCGCCAACGGGTTTGAGCTTGGTGATTTTCTGTCCCATCGTTTTCACGATACGCCATCCGCCGAACAGTGTACCGAAACCGATGGCACCATAACAGGAAATGACGACCCACGGCGGCAAATGACCGTTATCAGCCGCATAGCCGGATGCAATCAGCAACATCCAGATAAGCCCCATCGTCTTTTGCGCATCGTTGCCGCCGTGTCCGAGGCTGTACAACGAAGCGGAAACAAGCTGCAACCTTCTGAACCAGCGATCGATATTGCGTGGCTGCGAGCGCACGAAAATCCAGGATACCAGCACCATCATGATGGAGCCCAGCAAAAAGCCCAGCAAGGGCGAAATGACGATGAACGCAATGATCTTGAAAATACCGGAGGCGATCAGCGAACCGCTGCCTGCCTTGGCGATAGCCGCGCCGATCAACCCCCCGATCAACGCATGTGACGATGACGAGGGAATACCGTAATACCAGGTGATGACATTCCATCCGATCGCACCGACCAGCGCGCCGAATACGACATAATGGTCGACAATGGCCGGGTCGACCGTCCCTTTCCCGACTGTTGTCGCCACATGCAGGTCGAATACGAAAATGGCCACACAGTTCATGAAAGCGGTCATGGCAACGGCCGTATGCGGTTTGAGCACACCGGTGGAAACTACCGTGGCAATGGCATTGGCGGCATCATGAAACCCGTTCATGAAATCGAAAATCAATGCCATGGCAACAATCAGGATGAGCGCGTAAAGACTGACATGTATCGCTTGCATGAATTTGACTTTAGTGAAGTTGATAACGTTACGAATACAGGAATATGCGGTTCGGCCATTTGCCCTCAGGCATTTTCGACGACGATACCCTCGATGATATTGGCGACATCTTCACAAATGTCCGTGACGTTCTCGAGAATTTCGTACAATGCTTTCAGCTTGATGAGATTGCGGACATCGGGTTCGTCACGAAACAATTTCGACAGGGCAGCATGCATGACATGATCCGCGTCGGATTCCAGCCGGTCGATTTCCTCGCATATTTCCAGTATTTCACGCGAATGATTCATGTTGTGAAGCAGGGAAACGCCGTCCTTGAGCTTTTCACAACATCCGAGACACAATTCCGCCAGTCGCACTGCTTCCGGGGTGATGGTCTGGATATCGTATAACGATACGGTCTGCGCCGCGTCTTCCATCAGGTCGAGAATATCGTCCATCTTGGTAATCAGACGGTGAATATCCTCGCGGTCGAGCGGTGTAATAAATGTTTTGTGCAAAATGCCGATTGTATGATAGGTGACTTTGTCGGCCTGCTTCTCAAGGCCTTCAATCGCATGCAATCTTCTTTCGATATGGCTTGAATCCTGCATCAGGTCGAGCAACTCTTTGGCGCCCTTTACGCAAAATTCGGCATGCTGGTTGAACAAATCGAAGAACTTTTCTTCTTTAGGCATCAAACGTCCGAACATAATCACTTTCCATCATTGTCACAGGCAGTTCCGGTCATGAACAGGATATGGCTTTCCGCATACGCGTATTGCCGGCGACAGATACCGATACTCACTCACCGTACATGCCCCCACTGCCTGCATAGTTGTCAAATTTGGTATATTGCCCGAGAAAGGTCAGTCTCACATTGCCGATCGGGCCATTCCGCTGTTTCCCGATAATAATCTCTGCCGTTCCTTTATCGGGGGAGTCGGGATTGTAAACTTCATCCCGGTAAATAAACAAAATAAGATCTGCATCCTGTTCGATAGCACCCGATTCACGCAAATCCGACATGACCGGGCGCTTGTTGGGGCGCTGTTCTACCGAACGGTTAAGCTGCGACAGCGCGATCACCGGACAATTCAGTTCCTTGGCCAGCGCTTTCAGACCACGCGAAATCTCGGAAATTTCCGTAGCCCGGTTTTCCGAAGACGAGCCGGATGTGGATGTCATCAACTGGAGATAATCGACGATAATCAGCCCGAGCCGGCTGCACTGTCTGGCGAGCCTGCGTGCACGGCTTCTCAAATCGTTGCAGTTCAGACCGGGCGATTCATCGATATACAACTGTGCCTCACGCATTTTTTCCATGGCGAACGACAGACGTTCCCAGTCCTCGTCCGCCAGCCGGCCGGTCCTCAGCCGATGCTGGTCAAGCTTGCCGACCGATCCCAGCATACGCATGGCCAGCTGTGCCCCCCCCATTTCCATGGAAAACACGGCGACAGGCAAACCGCTTTCTATCGCGACATGTTCACCGATATTGAGGGAAAACGCGGTTTTCCCCATGGATGGACGGCCTGCCACGATAATCAGATCACCGGGTTGCAAACCGGAAGTCATACGATCAAGGTCGATAAAGCCTGTCGGAACACCGGTAATATCATTCGGATTGTCTCGGTCATACAATTCATTGATTCTGTCGACGACCTGCGAAAGCAGGGGGGTGATGCCCTGGAATCCTGTCGTCCCGCGAGAACCTTCCTCGGCAATGGCGAAAATACGGGATTCCGCCTCGTCCAGAATCTGCTTGACATCCTTGCCCTGCGCCTGAAAGGCACTGGCGGAAATTTCATCCGACACGGTAATGAGACTGCGAAGAATCCCGCGATCGCGCACGATCTGCGCATAGTAACGGATATTGGCGGCTGACGGCGTGTTTTGCGCCAGCGTGTTCAGATAGGCCAGCCCTCCGACTTCTTCGGCTTTGCCGACAGCCTGCAACGATTCATACACCGTGATGACGTCAGCCGGTCGAGAGGCGTTGATCAGTTTATCGATATGCTGGTAAATGAGGCGATGATCGAACCGGTAAAAATCCGTATCCCTCAGAAAATCGGCAATGCGATCCCATGCCGAATTATCCAGAAGCAGACCACCCAATACCGACTGCTCCGCCTCAATCGAGTGCGGCGGCAGGCGCAAGGCTTCTAACTGGGGATCGGTCTGCGTATTCATTGCGCGCATTATACTACCTTCCTGATTCCCCTAAGATAATTTTCTCGCCTCTTAAGAGTGGAAGTATCGATTTTTTGCCGTGCACGCCCCCGATATACGCACAAAACGGCAAACGGAATACCGTTTACAGGAAAAGAAAACTGCAGGCAGCGATGATCGTCGGCGGCAATGCGTAAAGAAACAGCATCATGGGATTGATGGACTGATGCTCGAAATTGTTTTTCAACAACGAAAAACAGACCGGATTGGGCGCATTGGCGATGACCGTCAAACCGCCCCCCGTAATGGCCCCCGCCACCAGAGCATACTTGCTGGCATCCGACAGGCCATCGACAAGCGACCCCAGATAGGTCAGCGCCGCATTATCCGTAATGGCCGTCAGCAATGTCGCACCGCCGAACAGCGTATGGCTGTCCAGTCCGGACAAAATGGGAGACAACCACCATTTTTGCATTCCGCCCAAAACGACAAGCCCGGCAAGAAAAAAGGCGACGAGCAGACCTTCTCTCAACATCAACGGACTCTGGTAGCGGTGATAAGCTTCCGTAAACCCAAGGAACAACAGGAAAAAACCCATGAAAACAAATGGATGATGGCTGAATATCACCACCAGCACCAGCGTCGCCATATGAATCAGCATCACCAGCGGCGGCACACGACCGATTTCATAATCATCCTTGAGGTCATCCATACCGACCAGTATCTTTCTGAAAACCCATGAAGCGAGCAGCGCATTGACGGAAACGGCCAGCGCGGCTTTCCAGCCGAACGTCATCAGCATGAAATCCATGCCCCATCCCCATTTGCTTGCGACCATCAGCACAGGCGGCGCGGCATAGGATGTCAGCACGCCACCGATCGATACATTGACGAACAATACCGCAATCGTCAGATATTTCATGGTTTCCGGTATATTTTTGGAAAAATACCGGTCACGCAAAATGATGGCGGCCAGCGTCATGGCGGCCGGTTCGGTAATGAACGACCCCAGCAGCGGCACAACCGTCAGCGTCAGAAAATAGTAGGTGATGGTTCCAGGCAACGGAATGACCTTCGCGAGCAAATCGATCAGCAGCTGCGCCGCCTGAAGTATCGGTCTCGTTCCTGCGATGACCAGAATGACGAAGACGAACAGCGGCTCCGTGAAATCACGGGTATCCATATATTCGACCGCTTTTTCGTACCCGTTGACGATTGCCATGAATCCCAGCAGGATGAACGCCCAGAAACCGAATACCACTTCCACCTCGCCAAGCATCAGCCATGCGCCGGCATGACGGCTTTCACGCTGAGCCAGCTTGACGAAATATTTTGAGGAAAAGGTATGAATCAGTGCCAGAAAAAACAGCGCTGCGGCGATATATTCAATCCACGATACATGATCCATCATCAGACAAGTCCCAGTAACGAAAAATACCGATCATCTGCATTGCCCGATTCCCGGCATACAGGGTCACCCGACTGTTTTCCGGTTTCCTAGCTATCGGTAGAGCCCGAGTCTAACAGTTTACCATCGTCTTGCTTTAGAGCGGCATCAATAGCATCATTATGCAAGAAGTCCGACAATCTTTTTACTGTTACGACCATGCTTTCAGAATTCGATCTTATCGCCAAATATTTCACGAAACCTGTCCGCAACGCCTCGCTGGGTATTGGCGATGATTGCGCCCTGCTGACCCCTGTTCCGGGAACGCAAATCGCCATTTCCACAGACATGCTGGTCTCCGGGACCCATTTCTTCGCCGATACCGACCCGCGGCAACTCGGTCATAAGGCGCTGGCCGTCAACCTTTCCGATCTGGCTGCCATGGGAGCAGAACCGGTCGCTTTTACACTGGCGCTTTCCCTGCCCGCACCGGACGAAGCATGGCTCCAGTCTTTTTCTGAAGGCATGTTCTCACTGTCGAACATCTGTCATTGTGAACTCATCGGCGGCGATACGACAAGAGGGCCACTCAACATCTGCATCACGATATTCGGGCGAATTCCACTCGGACAGGCACTTCGTCGAGACCGTGCGGAGCATGGGGATGATATATGGGTCTCCGGCACAATCGGTGACGCACGGCTGGCACTGGCTCATTGCCGAAACGAAATCGCACTGGACAAACAGGATTTCGCTGCCGTATCACCCCGTTTGCATATGCCGATTCCACGCCTCGCGCTAGGTATGGCGCTCAGAAAAAACGCCACTGCAGCACTGGATATTTCCGACGGATTACTCGGCGATCTGACACATATTCTGGACGCATCAGGCGTGGGCGCAACCATCAATACTGACTCTTTGCCCATCAGCCCCGTTCTTGCCAGACAAACACAAGACTGGCGCATGATATGCGCACTGGCCGGCGGAGACGATTACGAGCTGTGCTTTACCGCACCGCCATCGAAGCGCAGCCGCATTCTGGAAGCATCGACCAGAACAGGCGTACCGGTCACCCGTATCGGCTTCATCGAAAACGAACCCGGATTGCGTCTGCGCAACAATCAGGGTGAACCGGTTACTTTTTCACACCACTCGTTCGACCACTTTCTGGCAAACAACAAATGAAAATCCCGGTCAAAGGCAAAGGAAATCCCGGCTTCGCCTTTTTGTGCGCGCACCCTTTCCATCTGGTATCACTCGGTTTCGGAAGTGGTCTCTCACCCGTCATGCCCGGAACGGCCGGCACACTGTTCGCATGGATTGTCTATGACGTCCTGACTTTCCTGTGGCCGACGATTTTCACACCCCTCGTCTGGGGAAGCCTCTGCATAGCAGGTTTTCTGCTGGGTATCAAAACCTGTCAGGCGACAGGAGAGGCCTTGGGCAACCCGGACGACGGCAGCATGGTCTGGGATGAAATCATCGCTTTCTGGCTGGTCTTGCTGTTTGTGACCCCTTCGTCATTTCTGACGGAATGTATCGCTTTTGTCGTTTTTCGCTTTTTCGATATGACCAAACCGCCCCCGATACGCTTTTTCGACAGACACATCCATGGCGGATTTGGTGTTATGCTGGACGATATCATCGCTGCCTTTTTCACGCTGCTTGTTTTCGCATTATGGAAAACATGCATGATGGCCAACTAACTTTACGGATGGAGTCGTCATGATCAACAATCCTTTTGAACTCGCACAGTATGTCGGCACCCTGCTTTCACGGAAAAAACTGAAACTGGTCACGATTGAATCCTGTACCGGAGGCAGTCTGGCCAAACAGATAACCGATGTTCCGGGCGCTTCCGAATGGTTCGATTGCGGACTCATCACCTATTCAAATGAATCGAAGACAAAACTGGCCGGGGTGCCGGACGAACTGATCAGGCAACAGGGCGCCGTCAGTCAGAAAGTGGCGCTGGCGATGGCAAAAGGCGCAATCAACGTGACCGGAAGTGATATCGCACTGTCAACGACCGGTATCGCCGGCCCGAACGGCGGCTCGCTTGAGAAACCGGTCGGTACAGTCTGTTTCGGTTTCGCCACCCAAACCGGCATATTCAGCACCGACAAGCGGCTTTTTGCCGGAAACCGCACAGAAATCCGCGAACAAAGCGTTCTGTACAGCTTGCAATGCCTTTGCAACTATCTCGAGACCGGTCACTTCTGAAAGCACGACACTCAAAAAAAAGCCCGGCATGGCCGGGCTTTTGCTTTTCAGCGATACCGCTTATTTCAGAACCGATTTCAGCGTCTTGCCGATTTCGGCCGGATTGCGGGTAACGGTAATGCCGCATTCTTCCATGACAGCCAGTTTTTCCTGTGCCGTACCCTTGCCGCCGGAGATGATGGCACCTGCATGGCCCATCCGTTTTCCCGGAGGCGCGGTTACACCGGCGATAAAGCCGACAACCGGTTTCTTCATGTTGTCTTTTGCCCAGCGTGCTGCGGTTTCTTCGTCGCTGCCGCCAATTTCGCCGACCATGATGACCGCTTCGGTTTCAGGGTCTTCATTGAACATCTTCAGAACATCGATGTGTTTCAGACCGTTGATCGGGTCACCACCAACACCGACAACCGTAGACTGTCCCAGACCGAATTCAGCGAGCTGGCTTGCAGCTTCGTACGTCAGGGTACCGGACTTGGAAACGACGCCGATAGTACCTTTCTTGTGAATATGGCCAGGCATAATACCGATCTTCAGTTCGTCCGGCGTAATGATACCCGGGCAGTTCGGTCCAAGCAGAATGGTGTTTTTGCCACGCATCTTGTAACGGGTACGCAGCATGTCTTCTACCGGAATGCCTTCCGTGATACAGATGACGAATTCGATGCCTGCTTCAACAGCTTCATCGATGGCTGCTGCAGCGAACGGAGGCGGAACATAGATAACGGAAACGTTTGCGCCGGTCTGTTCCTTGGCTTCCTTGACGGTATTGAAAACAGGCAGATTCAGGAAGGTCGTACCACCTTTTTTAGGGGTGACACCACCGACATAGCAATCCTTACCGAACGCATAATTCATACACATTTCAGTATGAAATGCACCAGTCTTACCGGTCAGACCCTGAACGATGACACGGCTGTTCTTGTTAATCAGAATAGACATAATTAGTTACCCTTTGCTGCGTTAACCGCCTTTTGTGCAGCATCAGCCATGCCGCTGGCAGAGATAATCGGTAAACCGGACTTGGCCAGAATTTCCTTACCCTGTTCGACATTGGTACCTTCCAGACGTACAACCAGAGGTACCTTCAGGGCGACTTCCTTGGCTGCAGCCACCACGCCATTGGCGATGACGTCGCATCTCATGATGCCGCCGAAGATGTTGACCAGAATGGCCTTGACATTCGGATTGGACAGCATGATCTTGAAAGCTTCGGTGACTTTTTCGGTCGTTGCACCGCCGCCTACGTCCAGGAAGTTGGCCGGAGAACCGCCATACAGTTTGATAATATCCATGGTTGCCATGGCCAGACCTGCGCCATTGACCATACATCCGATATTGCCATCCAGGGAGATATAGGTCAGGTCGAACTTGGAAGCCTGGATTTCATCAGGATTTTCTTCGTCCAGATCGCGATAGGCCTGGATTTCCGGATGACGATACATCGCATTGGAGTCGAAATTGAACTTGGCGTCCAGAGCGATCACACGATTGTCTCCGGTACGGATCAACGGGTTGATTTCGGCCAAGGATGCATCGGTTTCGACGAATGCCTTGTACAGACCCTGCATGAATTTGCAGGTTTCCTTGACAGCCGCTTCCGGCATGCCGATCTTGCGTGCGATATCTTCGCCTTCGGCATCGGTCAGACCGGTGGATGGATCGATAAAGACTTTGTGAATCAGTTCCGGGGTATCGCGTGCGACATCTTCGATGTTCATGCCGCCTTCCGAGGAAGCCATGAGCGCTACCCGCTGTGTAGCACGGTCGATGACCATGCCGACGTAGTATTCTTTCTGGATATCAGCGCCTTCTTCAATCAGCAGGCGTTTTACAACACGACCTTCCGGACCGGTCTGGTGCGTCACCAGTGTCATACCGAGAATTTCGGTTGCGTATTTTCTGACTTCGTCAAGGGACTTCGCCACCTTGACACCACCCCCCTTGCCACGGCCGCCGGCGTGAATCTGTGCCTTGACGACCCAGACATTACCGCCCAGTTTTTCTGCGGCTTCGACAGCTTCGTCAACGCTAAAACAGGGAAATCCACGGGGAGTGGTCACTCCATATTTGCGCAAAATTTCTTTTCCCTGGTATTCATGAATATTCATACTCGTCCTTCAAAAAGAATGGATGGGTGGTGGTCTTTCCACCCATCCTGTTCATGTTTAATGAATC
>CASETG010000082.1 GCA_949290765.1 Oxalobacter formigenes
CTGCTGCGCCGCCTTGCGCGCCTTCATCACGAAACAGTCCTGATAATGCGGACACTCCGTCCCCTGGCAATTCTCTTTCGTGGAAGTCACCTGATTCCAGATCGCCGCCGTCTCCGGCACCGTCGGCAAATCCGACTTGTCACCCGTTTCCGTCACCTTGGCGAAGCGGACGATTTCGCGCAGATAATAGGTATCGGCCCGCGACTCCATCCGGCCGTATTCCGCCGTGCGCGCCAGATGGAAAGGACAGACATAATTGGCGCGCCCCTTGAGCAGCGCCACCGTCACCGGCGCGGACAAGGCCTGCCGCACGGTCGGAATATCGCGGAAAAAAAGCTGGTCCTGCAAATTGCGCGTCCCTGTAGACACGATCACCTTGCCGCCCCACATCAGCGCAGGCACCAGATAAGCGAAGGTCTTGCCCGTACCCGTTCCCGCCTCGGCGACGAATGTCTCGCAATTGACGATCGCCCGGGCGACCGCTTGTGCCATCTCCAGCTGCATCGGCCTGTCGCCGTAGCCCTCGACGACCGAAGCCAGCGGCCCGTCGACAGCCATCAGACGCGCCAGATCCTCCTCATACGCCGCGAGGTTATCCGACCAGACCAGACTGGAAGACGATTCGGCATCCATGCCACACTCCGGAAAACGAACGTCCAACCGGCGCGATACCGCCGCAAGACGAGCCGCAAGACCACACAAAAGCACAGGAAAAGATCAGCGGTATTTTACCCCATCGCTGCAAAAACGCCCTGACCCCGTCGCCCTGCCGTCCGGCATTCAATGTTTCCCGGCAGGCAAGATATAGTTGTCGATCAGCACCTCGGCCGCGTGATGGCTCAAATGCCCGTTCTTGTTATAAATTCCCGACTGTTCGTCGATCAGCAGGCAACGTCCGTCCTTTTCGCAGAACACATCCATCGGGCGAACCTTCGTCAATCCCTTCCTGTCGGACAACACGCTATCGAGAGTCGCTGTATATTCCATCGCCTTGTCATATTGCTTCCTGCTACCATACACCTTGTGCAGCTTCCTGTCGTTCCGGAGCTGGCGCAACACTTCGTTTTTGACATCGATATCCGGAAGCGGTACAGGATACACAACCGTCACCTGATGCCCCATATCGATCAGCCGGTTGATATTGGCGGCAAACGAACGCCATCCTTCCATGGACGGCACGATCTCGCCGGTGAAATTCCGGTTTTTGATCCGTTCATACGGATTATCGACCCGGCGTTTGACTTCGTCGAATCCCATGAAATTGGCGGTAACCAGAAAATGCTTCGGCGTTTTGAACGAACGGATCAGTTTCCAGCGATCCTCGTTGACCACAGGACATTCCGGCTTGTCCGCGACCCAGATATCCTCGGACATGAAAGGACAAGACGTATAAGTCAGGACAATATGCCCCTTGCCCAGTGCAGTCAGCCGTTCATGAAGCACATAATCGAACACCCCGGCGAAACTGTCGCCCAGCGTCACCCAGCTTTCATCGCCGAAACGGCAGGCGCTGTCCACCGTCCGGCTCCAGCACAACTCGACCGGATCATTCTTGTAATAACTCTTGCCCGGGGTCGGCCCCATCAGGCGTTCGAACTCGCCCTGCTTGTAATCCTCGGACTGTTTCTCCAGTTCGATGCCGAACCTGTCGGGATAACCGTTATGGGCGATCACATTCTGTGCGAATATGGCACAAGCCGCCAGCAGGCAGGCCAGAAAGCCGGTTTTCGGCCAGATCATCGTTTTCTTGCGGAACGGCGACTCGACCAGCCAGTACGACAGCGAAGCCAGTCCGATACAGACGGTGCTGAGGATAATGAACTGAAACGGCCTGATCTGCTCATACTTCAGAATCCGGAAATACACGAACACCGGTTGATGCCAGAGATAGATCGAATAGGAAATCAGACCGATATACACCACCGGACGCCAGGACAGGCCACGCGTTATCCAGTCGTCCTCACGCGCGAAAACGATAATGAGCATCGTGCCGGCTACCGGAATGAACGTCAGAAAAGAAGGATGCGTGATCTTGTCGCTGAACGAAACCATGCTGACCATCAGCATGACGAACCCCAGCAAAGGCATCCATTTCCCGATACGCCGGCAGACCGGCGGCAATGCATCGCGCCTGACGAAAACCAGCACCCCGCCGAACAGCAACTCCCAGGCGCGTGTCGGCAGAAAATAAAACGACCAGTCCGGAGAAACCATCGACTGCCACTGCGCATAGCACAACGACACCACGGCCAGACCAACCAGAATCACCGGACAATAACGCGGGAAATACCGGTAAAGAAACCAGAAAACGAACGGATAGACGATATAGAACTGCCACTCGACAGCCAGACTCCAGGTATGCAACAACGGCTTGAAAATACTGGCCAGTGCCGTATAGCTGTCCTCACCGTAGATAGTAATTCGAGCCGAAATACAACGCGGAGCGCAACGATTCCGCAAACTTGATCAGATCGCCCGAAAACAGAACGAACCACGCACCCAGCGCCGATATCGTCAAAATCACCAGCAAGGCCGGCACGATTCTGCGGAAACGTCTCAAATAAAAATCCAGAAAACGGAACGACCCGTTATCCATCGCATAGCGGATGATCCCCGTAATCAGAAACCCCGACAATACGAAAAACACATCCACACCCAGAAAGCCGCCCCGCATCAGCGGCGTTTTCCACAACATGAAATTGGCGTGATAAAACAGGACGGCGATCACTGCCAGCGCCCTCAGGCCATCCAGTTCCCTGCGGTATTCCAGCATGACAATACAAACGGAAAATCAATAAAATGACACAAGTTCGTCAGTATAAAAGAAAACCGGTCTTTTCCATAAAAAAACACCGCCATCCCGCACGCCAAGCCGAACATGCGACAGCGAAACGGCGATTGCGACAACCGCCGCAAGCAAGCGAAAAGCGCCGACCGCCCATCAGAGCCAGACAGCCAGCGACTTGAGCGTCATCACCGTCGTGATCAGCATGCCGAGCACCCACACCGACAGCGGAATCCAGAACGTCCCCATGAACTGCCCCGAATACCCCGACTGCTTTTCCTTGTAACGGTAATACAGAAAAAAACCGATCCCGGCGATCAGATACCAGAACATCGACGAATTGTT
>CASETG010000083.1 GCA_949290765.1 Oxalobacter formigenes
ACACGAGACATTCGGTATAACTTATTTTCGTTTCGATTATGCATAAAATAGTTTTCATGCGACATGGTCAATCCATCTGGAACCATGAGAACCGGTTTACCGGCTGGACTGATGTCGATCTGACCGAACGTGGCAAAAATGAGGCGCGCGCGGCCGGCCGCATTCTCAGGGAAGCCGGTTTTGAGTTCGATATGGCCTATACGTCCGTATTGAAAAGAGCGATCAGAACACTGTGGATCGTACTCGACGAGATGGACGCCATGTGGGTGCCTGTCGTTTGCAGCTGGCGGCTGAACGAACGCCATTACGGTGCGCTCCAGGGACTGAACAAGGCCGAAACCGCTCGGAAATACGGCGAACATCAGGTTCACATGTTGCGCAGAAGCTACGAAGTGGCTGCGGAACCCCTGCTTCCGAATGACCCTCGAACCGCTTATAACGAACCGGCCTATGCCTCCCTTTCCAGAGACCAGATTCCGCTGACGGAAAGCCTCAAGGATACCGTCGCACGGGTCAAGACGCTCTGGAACGAATCGATAGCGCCCGAAATCAGGAAAGGAAAACGCATTCTGGTCGCGGCTCACGGCAACAGTTTGCGTGCACTGATCAAGGAACTGGACAATATCAGCGACAAGGATATCGCCTTGCTGAACATACCGACCGGCCAACCGCTGGTGTATGAACTGGATGATGACCTCAAACCGGTTCGCCACTATTATCTGGGCGATCCCGCCAAGATCGCCGAAGCCTTGCAGGAAGTGGCGGCACAGGGCAATGCCAGCTGATGAGACGGCTTTTGTAACTGATGGGCGGAAGTCATGCTTCCGCCCCGCGTGATGCATGAAAAAGATTTTCTTTCTTTTTTTTCTGCTGGCTTTCACTGTTGCGACTTTTCCCGCTGCACAGGCAGCGAACAAAACGGAAACTTCCGGAAAACAGCAACAGACTTCCCGAAAAACGGCCGGGAAGCGCACCAGCCGTCAGGGCAGTACCACGCGCCAGAAACAGGCCGCAGAAGCCGAGCAAAAGAAACTGCACCGCCAGCTGAACACCCTGAAAAAGGAAATCAACCGCACTGAAAAAGCAAAAGGCAAGGCCGCCGAAGAACTGGCACAATCGGAAAAGGCCATTTCGTCGACCGAACGCTCCCTCTCCGAACTCGGCAAGCGCAAAAATCTTGCCGAAGACCGACTTTCCCGACTTTCATACGAACACGCGCAATTACAGGCCATCATCGCCCGACAACAACGCCAGCTTGCGAGCATCATGCAACAGCAATACCGTTCGGGTGGCGAAAACCGGATGAAACTGCTTTTCTCGGGCGACAATCCCAACCGCATCAGCCGTGAATTGCAGTACATGAACTATTTTTCCGTCGCCTACGCGGAGCTGATCGAATCGTTGCGCGACAATCTGGATACCATCCATGCCAAACGCATGGAAACAAACCGCGCCCGGCAGGAACTGGAAAAGATCGTCAGCCAGACAAACCGGCAAAAAACCATTCTTGAGAAGGAAAAAGCACAGCACGCCGTTCTGCTTGCGCAACTTTCCGAAAAACTGGCTTCACAGAAAAAAGAAGCCGAACGACTGGCACAGGACGAAAAACGGCTGGCCGGACTGGTCAACCGCCTCAACCGCGCCATCGAGGCACAGCGCAGGGCCGCCGAAAAAAGACAGGCAGAGCAACGTCAGGCCGCGCGCAAGAAATCTTCCGGGAAGTCGCGTGCGACACGCGATGAGACGGAAACGGTACGGAAAGCGCCTTACCGCCCGGATACGGCCAGCGCATTCGGTCGCTTGCGCGGTCGTCTGCCCATGCCGGTTTCGGGCACCATCACCGCACGTTACGGAATGAAAAGGGCGGATGGCCCGAGCTGGAAAGGCATTTTCATCAAAACGTCCGCCGGAGCACCGGTTCATGCCGTCGCAAACGGCCGTGTCGTCTTTGCCGATTTTCTCAGGGGATTCGGCAATCTCATCATTATCGACCACGGCAACCAGTACATGACCATTTACGGCAACGCGCAATCCCTCTCAAGACGTGTCGGCGACAATGTGTCGGCAGGAGATACCATTGCAAGCGCCGGCAACAGCGGTGAGAATACGGAAACCGGGTTATACTTCGAGGTGCGGCACAATGGGCGTGCCTATAATCCTCTCGACTGGATAAGGTGATACATGGGTAACAAATTTCGGAACATCCTGCTGGTAGGACTGGGCATCGTTGTCGGTGTCGTGGCTTCGATCCAGTTTTCCGCCATGGCGCAAAAGCAGACCGCGCCATTGCCGCTTGATGAATTGCGCCAGCTGGCAGACGTATTCGGCCTGATAAAATCGGATTATGTCGAACCGGTGGAAGACAAAAAACTGCTGACGGAAGCCATTTCAGGCATGGTTTCGTCTCTGGATCCTCATTCCGCCTATCTCGACAAGAAAGCATTTCAGGAGCTGAAAGAAGGCACACAGGGTCGTTTCGGCGGTCTGGGCATCGAAGTCGGCATGGAAGACGGCTATGTCAAGGTCATATCCCCGATCGAGGATACGCCGGCCTATCGCGCAGGCATCAAGCCCGGTGACCTCATTACCAAACTGGACAACACCTCCGTCAAGGGATTGACGCTGGATGAAGCCGTCAAGAAAATGCGCGGCGAACCGAACACCAAAATCACCCTGACGATTGCACGCAAGAACGTCACGAAGCCTATCATCATCACGCTGGTTCGCGAGGAAATCCAGGTAAAAAGCGTCAAATCCAGAATCGTCGAGCCCGGTTATGCCTGGCTGCGTGTCGCGCAATTCCAGGAACCGACGGTCGACGATCTCGTCACCCATATCAACCGGATTTACGCCAAGGACCCGAATATCAAGGGCATCGTACTCGATCTGCGCAATGACCCGGGCGGCATCCTGCCAGGTGCTGTCGGCGTCGCCGCCATGTTCCTGCCACGTGATTCGCTGATCGTCTCCACAGATGGACAATTGCCCGAATCGAAAGCGAAATTCTACGCACGGCCCGAATATTATGCCGGAAGAACCATCAACGACCCGCTGGCCAAACTGCCTGCGCAGATCAAGACGGTTCCGATGGTGGTACTGGTCAATATCGGTTCCGCCTCGGCATCCGAGATCGTGGCTGGTGCCTTGCAAGATCACCAGCGCGCGACCATCATGGGAACGCAGACTTTCGGCAAGGGTTCGGTACAGACCATTCGCCAGATCTCCGAAGATACCGCCGTCAAGCTGACGACAGCCCGTTATTACACGCCAAGCGGCCGTTCCATTCAGGCCAAAGGCATCGTACCCGATCTGCTGGTGGACGAAACGGCGGATGGCGACGGTATCAATGGACTGAGAATCCGTGAGGCAGACCTCTCGAAACATCTCACCAACGGCGATGAGGAAGTCAAACAGGAAGACCGCCTCGATATGGAAGATGAATTGAAACTGCTGGAAAACGCCAAGAACTACAAGCCTATCGAATACGGTACGAAAAAGGACTTCCAGCTGATGCAGGCCATCAACCATCTGAAAGGCAAGCCGGTGAAACTGTCCAAGGCAAAAGTCGATGACAAGAAAGCCGACGACAAAAAGGCGGAAAACAAGGATGCCGCTCCTGCGAACCAACAAGAAAAAAACGCTGACGACAAATGATGAATGACGAACAGCGGCAGCGTTATGCCCGCCATATTCTCCTGTCAGACCTCGGTGAGGCCGGACAGGAGAAAATCGCCTCCTCCCACGCACTGGTCATCGGCACGGGCGGTCTCGGGTCACCGGCGTCCCTGTATCTGGCATCCGGCGGTTTCGGAAAAATCACTCTGGTCGATGACGACCGTGTCGATTTGACCAACCTGCAACGCCAGATTATCCACACGACCGGGCGAATCGGCATGAACAAGGCGCAATCCGGAAAAATCGCGCTCGGTCAAATCAACCCGACTGTCGATGTCGTTGCCGTGACCGAAAGAGTCGATGAAAACAGTCTGTCGGAGCTGGTCCGTGCTGCCGATGTCGTACTGGATTGCACCGACAATTTCAAAACACGCCTTGCCATCAACCGCACCTGCATGACACTGGGCAAACCGCTTGTTTCGGGTGCTGTCGTCGGATTCGACGGGCAGATTTCCGTTTATGACCCGAGACGAGAAGATTCTCCGTGTTATGCCTGCCTGTTTCCGGAAGACCAGCATTTCGAGGATATCAAGGCTGCCCATATCGGCGTTTTCGCGCCTTTGGTCGGCATCATCGGCACCATGCAGGCAGCCGAGGCGCTCAAGCTGGCCGCTGGCATCGGCCAGTCCCTCGCAGGATCGCTCTGGCTGCTGGATGCATTGGCCATGGAGTGGACGAAAATCCGAATCGAACGCAATCCCGATTGCCCTGTCTGCGCAAAACGTGCCTTTGGCTGAGCGCATACGAAACACGGGATGACCGGCCGATATTCCTGTTTTTACGGCTACCTTGTGCCCGGACTTTCACCGAATCGCGCAAACCGGATAACAATATTTGCAATATCATGCTATCGTTAGCCTGATTTCAACCTTTTTATTATTTGTCTAGCTGGAATTCTTTTATGGAAATATCAAAAATTCGCACTCTTGTTTCCCGTGCCGGTGAAATGCAGGGACTCGTCATCGTGGATCTGGTCTATCTGGACGGTATTCCATATGCCGTTTTCGAATGGGATAAAAGAGAAGGTGCCGATCCGATTCCCCTGTACAAGGTACGCCTTGATCCCCGTGGTCTGATGCCGCTCCCGCCCGGTGCAAACAGCGACCTGAAATACCAGTACCGTATTTCGGTCGAGGATCCCAGACCGTTCTTCTGATTTTCCGCACCAGAACAGCCATCCCGTTTTGCACAGGTTGCATGAATGACTGCGAAACATCCTGATGACGAAATCGACGACATTATCTGGTCAGAAATCGGTTCCAGCGATGCAAAAGGCGATTTCATTTGCTACGTCATCCACTCTCCGGTAAATGCCAAATTTCTCGGGGAGGCACAGGCTCGGATCGACACGCAAACGGATACGGATTCGCTGGCTCCGGTCAACTATTTCAAAGCCATCGAACGCATCAGGCTGCTTGCCCTGGAGCATCACCCGGCCGCCACGTTCCACATGGGAAAAATCCATGCGCTCGGCATCGCCGTCACACAGGATCTCGCCGAGGGAGTCCGCTGGTATGAAAAAGCGATCGCCCTGGGCGAACCCAGAGCATATGCCAATCTGGGATGGCTATACCAGTCAGGCTATGGTGTCCCGGCCGATACGTCAAAAGCTTTCGAACTGCTGTCTTATGCGGGAGAACACGGTATTCTGTCCGCGCGGGCGACGGTCGGCATGATGCTGCTCAAAGGCGAAGGCTGTGCACCCGATGGGGATGCCGGCTTGCAAAAACTTGTATCCGCCTTCAGGGATGGCTATCTCAATGCGGGCAATCACTTGTCCGACCTCTATTTCGAAGGCAAATATGTCGCCCTGGATATTGAGCTGGCCCATGACTGGCTATGGAAAGTCGCCGACCGTGGCGATGAACGTACCATGGCCATTCTCGGCCACCATCTCATTACCGGCAGTCATGGCAAAACCGATACGCAAACCGGGCTGCAACTGATGCAACGCGCCATTGCCGAAGGTTTCCTGCCCGCTTATGTCTGGCTCGGTACGCTCTACAAAAAAGGACACGGCCTGAAACAGGACGCCAGAAAAGCGTTCGAGCTGTTTCATGAAGGTCTGCTGGCAGGATGCAAGGATTGCGAAAAAGCGCTGGCGCTTCTGCTTTCTGAGCAAAACACGCCGGGCTCAGACTTGTCCCGTTCACTGCATTAACATTCACCGAACATTTTCTCATCGATTCCCTGCTGCCGGAAAACATGAATAGTGCTATCGTATGTGTGCACATTGTTATGCTTTTCGCAAGGAATCAAAATGCTTCGTCAATGTTCCATCATCTTTCTGTGTCTTGCCCTTGCCGAACTGATCGTTCACGTAACCCATATTCATTTTCCTTCATCGCTCCTGGGCATGCTGATTCTGACTTTTCTGCTCAAGACCGGCCTTGTCAAACTGGAATGGGTCAAGGGTTTTTCCGACTTTCTGTTGTCCCACCTCGGACTGTTTTTCGTCCCGCCTGGCGTCGCCCTGATGCTGTATCTCGGCATCATTCAGGCGCAACTGATCCCGATTGTCGCTGCCACGCTGATCAGCATGCTGCTCGTTCTGGCTGCCACGGGCTGGACCTATCAAATTATCCGTAAAATGTTATGAGCGACTTCCTGCATAGCGAACTGTTTGCCGTCACGCTGACAGTCGGCCTGTTCTGGGGCGCGCAACTGTTACAGAAACGCCTCAAATCCATCATACTGAACCCGATTCTGGTAGCGATCATTCTGATCATCCTGATTCTGAAAATGGGTGATATTTCATATGAAACGTATTATGCCGGCGGAAAATATATCGAGTTCCTGCTCAAGCCGGCCATCGTCGCACTGGGTGTTCCGCTCTACCAGCAAATCGAACAAATCAGGAAACAAGCCTTTCCGATCATGGCCTGCCAGCTTGTGGGATGTATCGTCGGCGCCGTCTCGGCTTTTCTGGTTGCGCATTTTCTGGGCGCGACGCTGGATGTCGCCATTTCGCTGGCACCGAAATCGGCGACCACACCTATCGCGATGGAAGTCTCCAGTCTGACCGGCGGCATTCCGTCACTGACAGCGATCATCGTCATCATCACCGGTATTCTGGGCGCGATTTTCGGACTGAAATTTCTGAGGCTCGTCGGCGTGAAAAGTCCGATTGCACAAGGACTGGCGCTGGGCGCCGCCGCCCATGCCGTCGGAACCTCACATGCCATGGACAAAAACATCAAACTTGGCGTCTATTCGAGTCTCGGACTGATCGTCAACGGCACTTTGACCGGTTTGCTCACGCCCTATATCCTGCACTTGTTCGGTATCTGAAATCATCGGTCGGCAAACCGTTTTGCCGACCGTTTTTTCAAATTCTGACAAAACGGATGACGCCACCCCGCTCCTGTCGTGCCAGTTTTCCCTGTTTTTCCAGATGATTCAGATAAGCGATGGACTCGCCCATGGCAAACATGCATTGATGAACTTCGTCCATTCCCTTTTCAAACAATACCGGCACGATATCGCGAGCCGTACAGGCTATGCTGCATACCGACAAGACCTTCCCGATTCGCGACCGATGATAGTTTTCCAGAAAATCAAGGCGCGCCCGGATTCCGGTAAACGGACGACCATGCGCCGGCAAAACGAGTACATCGTCGGGCAAATTACGGTAACGTTGTATCGAATCCAGAAAATCCTGCAACGGATCATCTTCCGGATTGACGGCCGTAACCGGGATATTGGTGATAATGCTGGGTAACAGCATATCGCCTGCCACCAGCAGCTTTCTTTCCGCACAATACAATGAGGCATGCTCCACTGCATGTCCGTAACCGGCAATCACTTCCCAGACATCATCACCGATCACTACATGGCCACCGTCACGCAGGCCATGAAAGGTCGCAGGCAAAAAAGGACAATCCCGCCGGTATGCGCCTTCATATGAAGCCAGCATATCCAGCCGTGTTTCATCCAGTCCGTGCATACGGAAAAGATGTACCATGGCGCCGACCGAATAATTTCCCCACTGGTTCAGGCGAGCCAGCGCGGACAAATATCCTCCGTGCGTCATCCACAAGGAAGCGCCTGTCTTTTTTTCCAGCCAGCCGGCCATTCCGGCGTGATCCGGATGCGCATGGGTTACGACTTGCCGGACGAGACGGTATGTCCGCAAGCAGTTTTCCCAAACCTGTTGGCCGGCCGCACAGGTTGCACCGGTATCGACCGCACACCATCCATCGCTGTCTTTGAGCAACCAGATATTGACGTGATTCAGCACGTAAGGCAAAGGCATACGCAGCCACACAAAATCTGGCACGATTATTGCTTGATTTCCTGTCGGGACTGTCTTGCCAAAAGGATATGTAATTTCCGACATAGTCCGGAAAAACTTTCTGAAAAACAGCATTGTAGCCCTAATTTTTACTGACTACCTCTATAAAAAACTCTTAGATGGGGAGAATCGAAATGAATAAAGCTATTGACTGGCAAGGTGCATTTAATTCTATCGCGTTCAAGAAAGCCAAAAACAATCGTCTGAAATTCGTCATTCCACTTCTGACTTTTTTCACATTGGTCTTTTTATGTCTGTTTTCTGTGCAAGGCATCTTTTCGAATATCGGCAATCTGAAGATTTTCGGACCGATCGATCTGGGTTTTCTGTTTGTAATGTCTTTGTTTCCTTTAACCGGCATTCTGGGAATCTGGTTTACATGCTACACAAAAGCGCATGTCTATCCCTATGAAGATCAGGTTGTCAGAACATATTCCACGAAAGGATAACGATCATGCATATTCTATCGGTTATCGTTTTTCTGGTTCTGATTGCACTAACATTGATCGTAACGGCCAGAGCGGCCAAGAAAGTCAGAACCGATAAAGATTTTTATGCTGCTGGCGGC
>CASETG010000084.1 GCA_949290765.1 Oxalobacter formigenes
TGCCCACGAGGCAGAGACAACCGGAGGCGTATCCGGTCTAACTGAAATCTAATCGAATTATCCAAAGGAGCACATCATGGTCGGCACACCGGCAGACTCGGCAGAAAAAATCATCATATTTGATACCACATTGCGTGATGGAGAACAGGTTCCCGGCAGCCAGCTGAACACGCTTGAAAAAATCGAAGTCGCCAGAGCACTGGAAGATCTGGGTGTCGACGTTATCGAGGCAGGTTTCCCGATTTCCAGCCCGGGTGATTTCAAGTCGGTTGTGGAAATTTCGAAAGTGGTTGAAAGACCGGTGATTTCCGCTTTGACCCGTGCCATCGAAAAAGATATCGATGTGGCTGCCGAAGCGCTGAAATATGCCAAGAAAGGTCGTATCCATACCGGTATCGGAACATCGCCCTATCATATCTATTCCAAGCTGAACTCGACGCCGGACCAGATTCTGGAACGAGCCGTCAAGATGGTGAAATATGCCAGGAAGTATGTCGATGATGTCGAATTCTTCGCAGAGGATGCCGGACGAAGCGACAACGAATATCTGGCCCGTGTCGTGGAAGCGGTCATCGCGGCTGGCGCCACGGTCATCAACATTCCGGACACGACCGGTTACTGTACGCCTTACGAATACGGCGCCAAGATCAAGTATCTGAAAGACCATGTCGCCAATGTCGACCGCGCGACCTTGTCTGCGCATTGCCACAACGACCTGGGTATGGCGACCGCCAATGCACTGGCCGGTATCATGAACGGTATCCGTCAGGTCGAATGTACGATCAACGGTATCGGCGAACGTGCAGGCAATACCTCGCTGGAAGAAATCGTCATGATTCTGAAATGCCGCAAGGACATTCCGGCCTATACCGACATCGATACGACCAAGATCATCCGTACATCCCGTCTGGTTTCCAATCTCATGCGTATGCCGGTCCAGCCGAACAAGGCGATTGTCGGACGCAACGCATTCGCACACTCATCCGGTATTCATCAGGATGGTGTGCTGAAGAACCGTGAAAATTACGAAATCATCGACCCGGCCGATATCGGCGTGAGCGATTCCTCGATCGTGCTGACCGCACGCAGCGGCCGTGCCGCACTGGACCATCATCTGCGCCGTTTGGGATATGCGCTTTCGCATGCCGAACTGGACGTGGCATACAGCAAGTTCCTGGTGCTGGCCGATGCACAGAAGTCCGTGTCCGATGAAGACCTCCGCCATCTGGCCGGTACCGGAACGGTTGAGGATGCACGGCGCATCAAACTGGATTACCTGCAAGTCGTTTGCGGCAAGGATGCCATTCCGATGGCGACGGTTCGCCTGATCATCGACGGTGAACCATGTACCGCCACCGCTGCCGGTAACGGTCCTATCGATGCATCCATCAACGCCGTCCGCCAGCTGATTACCCAGAAAGTCACACTGGAAGAATTCCTGATCCAGGCATTTACCCGGGGTACGGACGATGTCGGCAAGGTTCATATCCAGGTGGAAAACAAGGGCAAGGTTTATTACGGCTTCTCGGCCAATACCGATATCATCACGGCATCGGTCAACGCCTATATCGATGCGGTATCCAAGATCATCTAACACCTGATTCCGGGAATAACCATAAAAAAGGATGCGTGTCACGCATCCTTTTTTTGTACGCTGCGTCAAAAGCCGATGCCAATTCCGGCGCCGCCTCCGACACCGCGTGTGCCACCGCCGATTCCGATACCGATTCCGCTGCCGATTCCGCCGAAGCTGCCGAACAGACCATTGTCACGCAGGTACAGCGGGTCCTGTCCATTTTCGATGCCGCGGACGATACCGCTGGAATCGAAGTAAATATGCATCATGGAATTCCAGATGCCTTCTTCCTTGTAACGGTAAGACCAGACTTCCTGCTTTTTCAAAGGAAGATAGGAAGTCTCGGTCGGATGACCGACGGTGCGCAAGACATCGTTTTTGTTGAACTGGTTGACCTGGATGGTTCCGAATTTTTCACGTGTCCGGACGTTTTCATAGGAAATCAGTTTGCCGTCCGGTCCGACTCGTGCCATGTAGGCGTATTGTGACCACTCGCCAACCGGCCATTCGAGCAAACGTGTATTGCCGTCCGGGTATTCGATGGCGGGAGGGCCGTTGTAGGCGATGACCTGTTCGACAGGCATGCCCGGTGTGAATTGCGGCCCCATGATGGCGGCGCAACCGCCCAGCGTCAGCAGGGCGGACAGTGCCAAAGCGGAAAAGGAACGTTTCATGGCAACCTCCTTTTGTCGTTTCTCGTATAGTCAGTCGGCACGGAGATACATGGGATCCATGCCGTTTTCCATTCTTCTGACGATACCTTGTGAATCGAAATATATATACATCATGGAATTCCAGATGCCTTCTTCCTTGTAACGGTAAGCCCATACTTCGCGGTCGATCAGCGGCAGATAATCGACTTCCGTCGGGTGACCGACCGTTTTCAGCACATCGAGCTTGGTGAAGCGGTCGATCGGGATGGAGCCGAATTTTTCCCGTGTCAGTACCTGTTCATAGGATACCAGTTTCCCGTCTGCACCGATTTTCGCCATGTATGCGTACTGGGACCATGCGCCCACAGACCATTCCAGAAGTCTTGTGTCGCCGATTTGATAGACGGCATCAGGCTGGCCTTTCAGGGCGATCACTTCCTGTTCGGATATGCCGGGTTGCGGCGTGGTGAAAAGGGAAGCGCAGCCCGAAAGCAGCATGGACAGGGAAAATGCCAGCAATATCAGTCGTTTCATGATCGTCACCCTGAAAAAAGAAACGGTTACAGTACTTATTGTACAGAAAACGCTTTTCCGTTATACTGCCCTTCCTGTCGATTCGACAGGATTTGTATAATGTATTCACGGCATGCGGGGTGTCCACTCCATTTGCCGCAAGTGAGAGGTTATATTATGGCATTGCTTAAAGAAGACAAGGCGGCTATCGTGTCCGCAAACGCACGCAGCCAGAACGATACCGGTTCCCCGGAAGTTCAGGTTGCTTTGTTGACCGCACGTATCAACGATCTGAACGGTCACTTCAAGGTTCACACCAAAGACCATCATTCCCGTCGCGGACTGATCAAGATGGTGAACCGCCGCAAGAACCTGCTGGCTTACCTGCGCAAGAAAGATATCAACCGTTATCGTGATTTGATTGCGAAACTCGGCCTGAGAAAATAATCGTTGTTGCGAGCCGGAAGTTTTTTGTGAAATGCCTGCGCCAGTGTCTGTCGCGGGCATTTCGTTATGAGCGTCGTCTGCGGTAAAGTGTGAAAAAGCGGAAAATTGTCGTTGTCAAAAAGTTGTTTGTCGTTATGAGGTGAACGGCAGCGCCTGAAAACCTGCCGGCAAAAATGAAAGGAATTACATGTTCAATAAAGTAAGCAAGACATTCCAGTACGGTCAGCATACCGTGACGCTGGAAACCGGTGAGATTGCGCGCCAGGCCAGCGGCGCTGTGATGGTATCGATGGATGATACCGTTGTGCTGGCAACCGTTGTCGCCAAGGACGATATCAAGCCAGGTCAGGATTTTTTCCCTCTGACGGTGGATTATATTGAAAAGAGCTATGCCGCCGGCCGTATTCCGGGCAGCTTTTTCAAACGTGAAGGTCGTCCTTCCGAAAAAGAAACCCTGACTTCCCGTCTGATCGATCGTCCGATTCGTCCATTGTTCCCTGACGGCTATTTCAACGAAGTCCAGGTCATCATCCATGTATTGTCGGTCAACCCGGAAGTCGACCCCGATATTCCGTCCATGATCGGCGCATCGGCAGCCTTGTGCGTTTCCGGAATTCCTTTCAATGGGCCGCTGGGCGCTGCACGTGTCGGTTATATCGATGGTCAGTATGTCCTGAATCCGAATGCGTCCCAGCTGCCGCTGTCGCAGCTGGATCTGGTTGTCGCCGGTACAGAACAAGCGGTTTTGATGGTCGAATCCGAAGCGAAGGAATTGCCGGAAGACGTCATGCTCGGCGCTGTCGTATATGGTCATGAACAGATGAAAGTCGTCATTCAGGCAATCGATGAACTGGTGCGCGACGGCGGCAAACCTGAAGTCGAATGGGAACCGCCAGCCAAAAACGAAGCGCTCATCGCTGAAGTCACGCGCATTGCCGAAGACGAATTGCGCAAGGCATACCAGATTCGCCAGAAACAGGCCCGTTCGAGCGAATTGCGCCATATTTATGAAATGGTCAACCAGACGCTGGCTGCCGAAGCAGAAGCAAAGGGCGAGGCTGCACCGGATACGGTCGAAGTCGGCAATATCCTGTTCGAACTGGAAGCACGGATTGTCCGTTCCCAGATTCTGGACGGCGAACCCCGTATCGACGGACGTGATACCCGTACGGTACGTCCGATCACCATCCGTACCGGTGTGCTGCCGAGAACGCACGGATCTGCGCTCTTCACACGTGGTGAAACGCAGGCACTGGTCGTCGCGACGCTGGGTACTTCGCGTGACAACCAGAAGATCGACGGACTGATGGGCGAATACAGCGATGCATTCATGATGCATTACAACATGCCTCCGTTTGCAACGGGTGAAACCGGTCGTGTTGGTACGCCGAAACGTCGTGAAATCGGCCACGGTCGTCTGGCGAAACGCGCACTGGTCGCCTGTCTGCCTTCACAGGAAGAATTCAGCTATTCCATCCGTCTGGTGTCCGAAATCATGGAATCCAACGGTTCCTCGTCGATGGCATCCGTTTGCGGCGGTTCGCTGGCATTGATGGATGCGGGTGTACCTGTCAAGACGCATGTCGCCGGTATCGCCATGGGCCTGATCAAGGAAGGCAACAAGTTCGCGGTTCTGACCGATATTCTGGGTGATGAAGACCATCTCGGCGATATGGACTTCAAGGTCGCCGGTACGGAAAAAGGCGTGACCGCCTTGCAGATGGATATCAAGATTCAGGGCATTACCAAGGAAATCATGCAGGTCGCGCTGGCACAGGCACGCGAAGGCCGCATGCATATTCTGGGCAAGATGCAGGAAGCGATGCCGCATTTCAAGACGGAATTGTCCGACTTTGCGCCGCGTCTGATTACGATGCGTATCAATCCGGAAAAAATCCGTGATGTAATCGGCAAGGGTGGCGCCGTCATTCGTGCGTTGACCGAAGAAACCGGCGCACAGATCGACATCAGCGACGACGGTCTCGTCACCATCGCCTCGGTCGATGCGGCAGCCGGCCAGGAAGCCAAACGTCGCATCGAGGAGCTGACCGCTTCTGTGGAAGTCGGCAAAATCTATGACGGCACTGTCTTGAAATTGCTGGATTTCGGCGCTATTGTTCAGATATTGCCCGGCCGGGACGGCCTGTTGCATATCAGCCAGATCGCAACCGAACGCGTCAATGCAGTATCGGATTATCTGGAAGAAGGACAGTCGGTTCGCGTCAAGGTTCTCGAAACGGATGACCGTGGCCGTATCAAGCTGTCCATGAAAGCTGTTGCAGCGGAAGAAAACAACGCTTCTGCAGAATAGGGGTTTTTCTGTTTCCGGCACGTGTGCCGACAGGAATCCTGGAAAGTCCTCCCGGAAGATACCGGGAGGATTTTTGTTTGATTGCAAGGCATACGGCCGGAAACGGTTTATGAATGGAAACCGGAAACATTCCGCATAAGAAGTATGAGTACATGGCGCTTGCATCGGGCGTGCCATATGCGTGACTTCGGAGCAGTTTTTTCCGGATATCCCGAAGGGGAAAAGACAGATGAAAGCGATTGAAATTATCGACCAGGGGTCGAAAGGCTACCTCCAGCTGACAGAAAGACCGGTTCCGGTAGCAGGCCCCGGTGAAGTGCTGATTCGAGTTCATGCGGCCGGTATCAACCGTCCTGACGTGTTGCAGCGTATCGGTCGTTATGTGGTGCCGAAGGGTGCGCCGGATATTCCCGGTCTGGAAATCGCCGGTGAAATCGTCGGCGGCGACCTGTCCGGCAGCGACTTCAAAATCGGCGATATGGTCTGCGCGCTTGTGCAGGGAGGTGGATATGCCGAATACTGTACGGCATGTACCCGGTTGTGTTTGCCTGTTCCGAAAGGGCTGACGCCTATCGAGGCTGCGTCGTTACCTGAAACCTACTTTACGGTCTGGAGCAATGTCTATGACTTCGGTGGCCTGAAGGAAGGTGAAAGTCTGCTGGTTCAGGCAGGTGCATCGGGTATCGGCGTCACGGCCATCCAGATGGCGCAGGCGATGGGGCATCGTGTGTTCGCCACGGCACGGACGGAAGACAAGTGCCGCGCCTGTGAAAAGCTGGGTGCCGAACGGTGTATCAATTCCACGACAGAAAATTTTGCCGAATATATCAAGCAGGCGACGAACGGCAAGGGTGTCGATGTCATTCTGGATATTATCGGTGCTGCCGTTCTGGACAAGGAAATCGACTGTCTTGCCGATGAGGGTCGTCTCGTCCTGATCGCGTATCTGGGAGGTCGTCTCGGTACTGTCGATCTGGCGCAGATCGTGCACCGGCAGTTGATGGTTACCGGTTCGACATTGCGTCCGCGTTCAAACGACTTCAAGGCGGAAATCGCGGCCAATCTGAGAAAGCATGTCTGGCCGTTGATCGAAGCGGGAAAAATCAAACCGGTCATTTACCGGGTGTTTCCGCTGGCGGAAGCCATGCAGGCACAGAAACTGATGCAGTCCAATACCCATTTCGGCAAGATCGTGCTTCAGGTAATCTGACTGACTGGAGCCAGTCGTTTCAAATGGGCTGGCGTTTGCGGAAAACCAGATCCCAGACGCCATGCCCGAGTCTCAGTCCCCGTTTTTCGAATTTCGTCACCGGTCGGTAATCGGGGCGTTGCGCGTATCCCGATGCAGTATTTTGCAAGCCGGATTCCGCGCCCAACACTTCCAGCATCTGTTCAGCGTAATTTTTCCAGTCTGTCGCACAATGCAGGTAACCGTTATTTGCCAGACGGCTGACCAGCAGACGGACGAAGTCCGGCTGTATCAGGCGGCGTTTGTGGTGACGAGCTTTGTGCCATGGGTCCGGAAAGAAAATGTGGACACCGTCAAGTGAATTTTCCGCGATCATGCTTTCCAGCACTTCGACGGCATCGTGCTGGATGATTCGTATATTGGACAATTGTTTTTCACCGATTAGTTTCAGCAGACTGCCAACACCGGGCGTATGGACTTCCACGCCGATGAAATCCAGCTCGGGCCGGTTTTCGGCGATTGTCGCGGTCGTCTCACCCATCCCGAAACCGATTTCCAGAATGACCGGTGCTTTTCTTCCGAATGTTTGGGTGTAATTGAGCGTTTCCCTGGCAAATGGCAGACAGTATGCCGGACCGAGTTCATGGATAGCGCGTTCCTGTCCTGTGGAGAGACGTCCGGCGCGCGTGACGAAACTGCGGATGCGGCGTGTTTCTGGGTCGAAAAACATGGGTTTTCCGGAAGAATGCATAACAGGCTGGTCTGGCATAATCGGTTGTGTCGTCAGGTGAAAAACGGAGAGAGCGTCATTTTACGCAGGTTTGGAATGCTTGGGAACAGACGTGCGGCACCTTCATCCATGAAGATATCGGGCACGGGCAGGAAACCTTGGGATTGTCGCACAGGACGGGAGCGTCGGTGTACTCAGCGTTTTTTCGTATAGAAAAACCACAACCAGCATGCCAGCGATACCAGCAACAGCACAATAGAAATACACAATACCATCATGCCTTGCCCAAGCATGACCAGCGGAACGGCAAGTGATGTCCAGAAACCGCCGCCCATGATCGGTTCATGAATCAACTGTTTGTAACCGAAGGCTTCGGCTGCGACGGTCTTGTTGTCCGGGTCAACCGTACGCAAGAGCATCAGCCCGGTAGCTGTCACGCCGGTTGCCTGTCCGAGTTCGGCAATCGAACGCTCGAACCATGCCTGGTCGAAAATACGAGGGCCGATGAACAGGACGGCGCAAATATTCCAGAGCAGGCCGAAAGCGACCAGAATGCAGAGCGGCGCCCAATAGGCGAGGACAAATTCAACACGGATGGACGCGATGGCGGCAACGACCAGAAAATCCAGAGCGGCGCCGGTAATGCGTTGCATCTGACCGTGATCGGCCAGTTTGTCCAGACCGGTCTTTCGCAATGCCATCTGAAGCAGGACGCCGCCTATCATGCACAAGGGGAACAGGGGCAGGCTTTGCATGATTTTCATTTCGTGAAACGATGCCGGCGTAATATGGTCGGTCAGAATCAATGCTTCCTTGATGCCGTATCCAATCAGTATGGCGATGCCGACCAGCGCGATATGCAGCGCGAGCGAATCGACGGAGTCGGAAGAGACCGTTTGCCATCCGGCTGATGGACGATTGCCGCAAGGATAGATGCCGATACGTTCCAGACGGGTTTTGTCTTCGAATGTCCGGATATTCTTGATATCTCCGCGACGCACGGCGATATTGATGAGAATCATGCCGACGACGATGCCAAGTACCAGGCCGCAAGTCGCGACCGTGTAGCCGAGATCCGCTCCCGCCTGCCATCCCAGCTCGGTGAAAGTTTCCGACAGGCCGCCGACCGTTCCGTGTCCCCCTTCAAAGCCGATTTCCAGCAGATTGCCGAAAACATCCGGTACGTTGAACATGGGAGCAAGCAGCAGAAAGACCAGTCCCAGACCGACGACATATTGCCCCCATGCAATGATCTGGCCGAAACAGAATTGCGGTGCGGTCAAGTGCCAGATTTTTTTCAGGGATGTCGAAGACATGCCCAGAAACAGACCGGCGAAAACAATGTTTATCAGAAAGCCCGGCAGTTTGCCGAACGCGATGAACCAGTCAGGTGAAACGACATGTTCCAGTAAATTGATGGCTGCCAGACCGATGAATCCGCCGATGACGGAAGCCGGAATGAAAAGACGCTGGAAAATCGGAAAAAAAGACCGGATGGCCATTCCCGTTACCAGAAGAACGCAAATGGCGCAAAAGGACATGATGGCAGTCATGGGAAGCTTTCGTATCGGATTCGTCAGGACACAGGGTCGCCGGCGGAAAAATACGGTGACAAGTGATGCCGCGCCGTCCGGATAACCCGGTGCGGGCAGTCAGACGAGACCGTAATTGAATAATGCATCATCGCGAGCATTTTCTCATGATACGAATCAGCTGTTGTGCTGCTTGCGGCGAGAAGACGTATGTTTTGTTGCGCGCATGAAACGGGTTTCTTTGCCAGCGTCCCGATCGAAAACGAAAAATTCCCATGTCCGATTCGGCAGCTTTATCCATCCTGTGAAAAGACCGGGATGAGGTATTTTCAAATCGCGTCCTGATGAACCATTAAAACATCGCTGAAGCAATCTCTGCCTCTTTCGCATAGGCATACCGTTTTTTGCCGGTGACATGTTTTTGGTCATTTCTGCCTGATTTCAGTCGAAAGCTTTTCGTCGGGGGTGTTGTATTCCACACATATAACCGGGTTTGTTGTGGTTGAAGTAGGCTCACAACGCCTCGACATAACAAATCATGTTGCGTTTTTGCGGGGTGGTCTGTAGTATGTCGATATGCATTTCACGCCTATTGTTGATGTGTTATGCCAATATCCTGAGGAAGTATTATGAAAGAAGGAATTTCGTCTGGATGCATGCTTTTTTATCGCAGGAGGATTGCAAACAGCAAGGTGGAAACGACATTTCTATCAGGGTCTCCAGGCTTGTCAGGCTATGTAATCAGGCAGTTCATGCGAAAAGTAATTCGGTATGTTTCCTGTCTTTTTTTTCTTGCTTCAGCCTCATGCATGGCTTCTGAAATAACCCAGGCTGGTTTTGCGTTTTCCGGCGATTACGGAACAGCAGCGCAACGGTTCCCATACACATTTGAATTGTTCAAACGTATACAGGCGGAAAAAGATGTAACACGGAGTTTCTCTTTTCTGGTCAATCAGCGATCGAAAAAACTGGCAAATCCGGAAATCGTATTTCATTCGTCAGGTGAGCTGGTCAACCTGAAGAATAGTGACAGGGCGTTGATGTCGGTGTTGCTTTTGACGGGTGAGACGGTCGTTACGGAAAATTATGGTTCCTACTATAAAACGTTCGTCAACCTTCGCGGTGATGCGCTGATTTTCGATTACAAGAATCAAACGGTAGTCAGCAGTTATCCGTTAAGTGTTGTGTTGTTTGACGCTACTCCTGACAAACCATCAGCTCAAAAAATAAGAGGTTTTGTTGATCATCTGATTCGCAGGGAGGATGAAAAAGGTCTGGTGACGCAGTATATACGTCGTCTTGCCTCGGCAAGATTGCCGGCAGAAGGCGTGCGAACCGTTCAGGTCAAACCCGGAAGCGTAACACCTGAAGCGCTGTCGTTTTTGCCGTCCTTTTTGCAGAAAAATCCTCGAGCCATGCAAGCCATGCTGACAGAAGGGTTTGCATCCATTCTTTCCGCCAGGCTGAATGTGCCCATGTTGCCGAGCAGTGTCGGTCATGCGGGAGGTGTTATGAGCATGCGTCTGGAAAATGGTGACGATTACAAGCTTAAGGTCGGTGAAGGCGATTATCTCTTTGATGTGAAACTGAACAAATTCGCGAAAATCCAGACATCAAAAAGCAATATCGGCAGTGCCTATGTTTATGGAGCGTACATGACCGTGCGTTTTTATGAGCCTTCTCTGAATACGGAATATATCCATACCGATATCAAAAACGGCGAAGTGGCGATAGTTCCGGCAGGTCAGATCAATGGTGATGATTTTGCAGGGTATCAGGATGCCATGAGGGGGTTGGTTCTGAAATTTGCCGATGCATTCAAACATCCGGATTCCGACTGGCTGCAAAAGGCGGCATCAGCCAAGGATATAGAAAGCCAGATGAAAACCGCTGCCGAAATCATAAGGAAATGCCAATGAGAAAATATCTTCTGATGGGGATGACGCTTTTGTTTCCGCTGTTTGTCTGCGCACAAGTCGTGACAGTCAAGGGGGTCGGAACAACGACATACAGTACATGGCTGACTGCGAGTGACAAGCAGAAAGCTTACGAGTCGGCTCAGGTATCGGCGGTGGAGCGTTATTTTGCCGAAAACGGCGAAGCCGAGTCACAGAATTTCGAGGATATTGAAGAAAAGGTTCGTGCCAATCTGGACAAGTTCATTCTGGGGACGACTGTCATCAATGAACAGGATCAATCCGGAATGAATAAATATACGGTTGCGGTCAGGGTAGAGCTGAATGTAGCGAAATTAAGGAATACGCTGAGAAAATCAAGCAATGTCCATAAGGCGACAGTCGCTGAAAAATCGCAACTGGTGTATGTGTTTGTCGGTCGTGAAGCCGATAGTGTCCGGTCTTATGACGCGCGTGTCGTCAAGCGTGCGCAAGCATCGGGCAAGTCAAGAGAAAGCGATACCAAATCGACAAGCGGTCACGAAGGGGAAACCATTACCGGCAATTCGATATCGACATCCGCAACGCGAACCGATACCCGTAACGTAACATTCAACTCATCCGTTCGTACGGAAACCGGCGGCAGTGTGACCCGAAAGGCAGATAAAACGACATATCGTATTTTGCCGTTATCCAATGCCAAGACCGCTATTACCAGTGTTTTTTCACAGAGTGGCTTCATAGTCGCTGATCCCGAATTTGTTCTGGACGATCGTGAAATCCGCGCGGTCAACAAGGATTTTTCATCCGGAAGTGATCTTGCGCCATCCACGATGAGATCCGTCGTTGCATCACTCAGAAAATCCAATATTCCTTTGCTTGTACTTGCAACACTGGATGTCGGCGTGCCTTATCAGGATGATGCAACAGGTATGCAACGGGTAGCGGTTACGGTTACGGGGCGGGTGCTTGACCTGAAAAGCGGATTGCCCCGAGAAGTCGCGTCGGTGCCTGCGGTTCAGTATTTCGGAGTCGGCCCCGACAATGCGACGGCACAGACAAAGGGGCTGAAGGATGCATCCGTTGCGGCAGCCCGAGAAATTGTCAGTCGTCTGAATGTGGCAGGTGTTCAGTAGCGCATCTGGCGAATGTTGCGAATTATTTGTCCTTTTATCCTCTTGGTTTGGCTTGCTCTGCGCTTTATTCCTTGTGCTAAAGCGCAGACAAGCCGCCTTTCCGTACAGGCCGGAACAAATTGTTATCCGGTTTATGCACAGATGTAAAAAGAAAACATGTGTTTCCGTATCGGATTTGTGCGACAGGAATCCGGAAATGTGATGCATGCCGGATAAGACAAAGCTGCGGATGAATATGAAGGGCATATGAATGATGTTCAGGACTTGTTTTTCCCAAATCAGAAGAAAGGAAATGAAAAATGAATAAGAAATATGCAGGGGTTATCGTCGGGATTGTTGTAGCGCTGGCAAGTGCGCCGTCTTATGCGCAGTTGGGAGGGCTGGCGAATTCATTTCTTGGGGGAAAGGAAAGCGCAGGCAAAAGTGTTACGGCAGAAAGCATCGTGGAAAAATATGTGGCTGGCAGCAAGGATGTCATGACGGCAGATGTTCATTTTCTGAATGCTTTGGGGCTGAAAGAGCAGGCCGCCAAAGAGGAGCTGGCAGCAAAAAATCTGACGGAAGGCGCGACAGTATCAGGACTTGAAGATGCTGCGGCCATTCAGACTGAAAGCAGCAAGCTTTTGGCAGACAAGATGAATGAAAAAAAAGTGGTCATGGATGAACAAAGCAAAAAGACCTATACAAAGGGATTGCTGTATTTGGCCAAGGGGATGCTCCAATACAAAGGACTGGCCTCAGATGTGAAAGGTTATACGCCAGGCGTTTCATCGATCGGAACGGCAGGTAATTCCGCTTTGTATATTACGAAATCCTTGCCGACATCAAGCAAGAACTTGTATGAAACGCTGAAAAAAGCAGTTTCGTTTGCACGTGAAAACAAAATCGAAGTACCGAAGGAGGCAACCAGCTTGCTTTGATCATGTTGGTCGAAGCACATGAATCTTGAGTGCGTGTTTATTTCAACAGGTTGCCCATTATGAAAAAAATATTAGTACCGCTTTTTTTGATCTGTATGCTGGTGACGGCATGTTCAGAGAAAAAGGATGCTCCTGCCAGGACAGAGGGGCCCAATTTGACGCAAACACCTGATGTCGGCAAGGTCGAACAGGTGACGGTCAAAACAAAAGGAATGGGAGTGACGCCCGGAGCGGCTGTCAACGATGCGCTGAAAACGGCCATTATGCAGGTAAATGGTGTAAAAGTCGCATCGAACGCTGTCAACGTCAATTCCCTGCGGAAGGTGACCGCCGATCTCGATGTCGAAACGGCCGATGGAAAGGATAGCGCAAAGGCGACGACTGTCGTTCAGGGGCAGGCTTTTGCGGAAGCAATCGTTTCACAGTCCAGAGGGCTTGTTTCTTCATTCAGGGTTCTGGATATCGAACAGACTGGTAACAATACCTATTCTGTCGAAATCGAGGCACAGATCGCCAGGTTCAAGGCGCCTGAAGATGCAGGAAAAATAAAGATTGTCGTGGCGCCGCTTCGTTCTGAAACGCCGACGTTCGATATTGGCGGAAGACAGGTTCCTGCCGAACAGATTCTGTCTCCGGTACGGCAGCAAATTATTGACTCATTGACACAGACGGGACGATTCACCGTACTGGACAGGCAGTTTGAAGGTGAACTGCAAAATGAACTGGATATGATCGGATCAGGTCAAACGGTCAATACCGATTTCGCCAAATTGGGGCAAGCTTTGAGTGCCGATATTGTCTGGGTCGGTGTGGTCAACACTCTGGGATACAACAAACATGTCAGAAAACTGCAGACGTCTGACAGGAGTCTGGTCAGTTATTCCGGAGGCTGGTCTGTTTCCCAAAGATTGATCAATCTGGCGACACGGCAGATTCTCCAGTCCAATACGCTTGAGGGCACGCCGCCTTCCATTGCCCCGACCACACTGGGCGCGAATTTCAACGAACATGCCATATTGAAAAATATGGAAAGCGAAATCGCCAAAAAAGCGACAGAGGCCATCATTCAGCAAACTTTCCCTGTTTCTGTCGTACAGCGTGATGGCAATAACGTCGTGCTGAGCCAGGGCGGACAAGCCGTCAGGCAAAACGGACGGTATATGCTCTATTTGCAGGGCAAGGAAATCAAGGATCCGCAGACCGGACAATCACTTGGAAATATGGAAACACCATGTGGCGAAGTCGTTATTACCCGCGTCACGCCGAAATTGTCTTATGGCATCCTTGAAAATGTTTCGATGGATTTGAGCAATGTCCAGCCAGGGGCCTTGCTGGTGAAAGAGGAAATTCCGGCTTCCATATCGAAAGCGCGGGAGCCCTCAGCCAGGACGGATACGGGAACAGGCGAACAAGTACCGCCTGCAGCTCCGGCGCAAGTAGAAAAGAAGCCGAAAAAACAGGTTGTGAAAGTCAAAAGCAGGGCTGCCGACGATGATGATTGGTGATCCGTTTTCCTGAATCGGACGTTTTTAATGATATATCGTCATCCTGTATGGCGAAAACATGAAAGAGCTGATTTATATCAGCTCTTTCGTTATGGAAAGATGGCTTTATCTGTAATCGGGAAATGCTGGCAGACGGGCAAAATGCAAGCCATTTGCCAGCCTGAAATCAGGGGATGCGGGTGAACAGACAGGACGCAAAAAAAGTCGTGACACTGAATTCATGTTTCCGGGTGGAAAACAGGTGTCGTGAAAATGCTTGTGAGGCACAAGGCCGTGCGATGGAATTACAAAACAAAAAACCCGCTTCAAGCGGGTTATCGTCTTTGCGGATATGGTGCCCACGGAGGGATTTGAACCCCCACACCTCGCGGCACATGGACCTGAACCATGCGCGTCTACCAATTCCGCCACGTGGGCATTTACTGTATCTGCTATTATACAAGTTTTCGACCGCTTTGACCAGTCTGTCAGACTGTTAACTCAACCGCCGAAACAGGTTTGCTATTATAGCCTGATATGAAGATATGTCAACAGTCTTGCGTAATCCGGCAAAAGAAAGGATGATGAGATTGTTGTATTGTCGCGATAAACTCTTTTAAGCAAGAAATCTTTTGAAAAAATATCCTTACCCCATTCCCAGTCGGGAAGAAATTATCGAATCCCTGCGTCAGGCAAGCAGGGGCCGAAGTGCCAAAACCATTGCCCGGGAGCTGCATGTCAAGAAAACCGGAATGGAAGGGCTGTTGAAACGTCTGGAGGCCATGGAGCGAGATGGCCAGCTGATGTGTGACGCCAAAGGCAATTACAAAATCAATACGGCAACCCACTTCATTACCGGTTATGTGCATTCGCATCCGGATGGATACGGTTTCGTGATCCGCGATGATGGCGGAGAAGATATTTTCCTGTCAGAAAGCGAGATGCAGAAGGTCATGCACAATGACCGGGTGCAGGTTCGTGTCGTGAATACTGACCGCAAGGGACGGCAGGAAGGCGTTATCGTTTCCGTGACGAGTCGTGCGCATACCCATATTGTCGGACGGCTGGTCAACGAAAACGGTGTCTGGCTGATCGTTCCGGAAGACCGGCGTATCGTTCATGATATTCTGGTGGACGGTTCTCCCGGCAAGGCGAAAGCCGGACAAATCGTCAATGCGCAGCTGGTTTCGCAACCCTCACGTTATACCCAGCCTGTGGCGCGTATTGTCGAGGTACTCGGAAATATCGACGACCCCGGCGTGGAAATAGAAATCGCCGTGCGCAAGTTCGGCTTGCCGCATGTATTTTCTGCGGAAGCCCTTTCGGAAGCGGAACGTTTGCCGGATCAGGTTTTGCCGGAAGATTTCGAGGGACGTGTCGATTTGCGGGATATTCCGCTGGTGACGATCGACGGCGAGGATGCGCGCGACTTCGATGATGCCGTGTATTGCGAGCCCGTGAAGCTGGCGGGTGCGGATGCCTATCGCCTGATCGTCGCGATTGCCGACGTCAGTCATTATGTGAAACCGAATGCGCCGCTGGACAAGGATGCCCTTTTGCGGGCGACATCGGTGTATTTCCCGCGTCGGGTCATTCCGATGCTTCCCGAGAAGTTGTCCAACGGATTGTGTTCGCTCAATCCGGACGTCGACCGTCTGGTACTGGTGTGCGATGCACTGGTATCGTCTGAAGGGGAAGTGAACGCTTACCAGTTTTATCCGGCGGTGATGCATTCTGCGGCGAGAATGACCTATACGGAAGTCGCGGCGATTCTTGCCAATCAAAGAGGTCCTGAAGCCGCGATTTATGCCGGACTGGTGCCGCATCTGATGAATCTTTACGGTTTGTACAAGGTTCTGGCGGCAGCGCGCGAGAAACGGGGCGCGATCGATTTCGAAACCGTCGAAACCTATATCGTCAGCAACGAAGCCGGAAAAATCGAGAAGATTTTGCCGCGAGTGCGTAACGATGCACACAAGCTGATCGAAGAGTGCATGTTGGTGGCCAATGTCTGTGCGGCCGACTTCATGAAACGCTCCCACCATGCCGGTACTTACCGGGTACATGCCCAGCCGAATGAACAGAAACTCGAACAGGTCAGGACGTTTCTGGCGCAAATCGGGTTGTCGCTGGGTGGCGGTGATTCGCCGACGCCGTCCGATTATGCCGCGCTGATCCGGCAAATCGGGTCGAGACCCGATGCGTCGCTGTTGCAGACCATGCTGTTGCGATCGATGCAACAGGCCATGTACAGTCCTGACAATGTCGGGCATTTCGGTCTGGCTTACGAGGCATACACGCATTTCACGAGTCCGATACGCCGGTATCCGGATTTGCTGACGCACAGGGTCATCAAAGCCATTTTGGCCGGAAAACATTATGTACCGCAAGGTATTGACCGCCGTATGCTCAATACCCAGGTTCCTGGCTCGATACGCAAGCAGATGTTGCAGGAAAAGGCAGGCAAGACGAAAAAGGCCAGTGCCGAAGAAGCTATCTGGGAAGCGCTCGGTTTGCATTGTTCCGCCAATGAGCGGCGTGCCGACGATGCATCACGCGATGTCGAGGCGTGGCTCAAGTGCTATTTCATCCGTGACAAACTGGGCGAACATTTTACCGGTACGATTTCCGGCGTCGCGGGTTTCGGTATTTTTGTCCAGCTTGATGATTTGTTTATCGAAGGGATGGTGCATGTTGCCGATCTGGGGAGCGACTATTACCATTTCGATGAAATACGTCATGAATTGCGCGGGGAGCGCACCGGTGTGCGTTATCAGTTGACGGACCGTGTCATCGTGCAGGTCAGTCGTGTCGACATGGATGCGCGCCAGATCGATTTGCTGATTGTCGATGGACCGTTCAGGGCGACGGATGCCTCAGGAGAAAAGACACCTGCCAGCCAGCCCGGACAGCATGTCATATTTGACAGGTACAAAAAGCGTAATATCGCCACGCTGACAGACAAGGATGCCCGAATCGAACCGGTGCGCGCCGGGCGGCGTCAGCGAGCCCGTTAAACGGAATTTTTGCAGTATCAGGAACAAAATGAAAAACAAGGTTATATTCGGCTTTCATGCCGTAACGTCACGTTTGCGCCATGAAGCGGCTTCGGTTGAAGAATTGCTGGTCGATGCGGAACGTAACGATCGCCGTATGCAGGAGTTGCAAAAGATGGCGAAAGCTGCCGGTATCCGTATCATTGCAGCCGATAGCGCAAGGCTGGACAAAATGGTTGGGACACGGCGTCATCAGGGGGTCGTCGCGATTGCCGCGCCGCTGTCGCTGGCGAAAAATCTCGATGAATTGCTCGATGCAATCGAGGGGCCGCCCCTGTTGCTGGTACTGGACGGCATTACCGACCCGCATAATCTCGGCGCCTGTTTGCGGGTGGCAGACAGTGTGGGCGCGCATGCCGTCATCGCGCCTAAAGACCGTTCTGTCGGTATCAATGCCACAGTGGAAAAAGTGGCAAGCGGTGCGGCGCAGACTGTTCCCTATATTACCGTCACTAATCTGGCACGGACGCTTCGTCAGCTCAGGGAACGGGATATCTGGGTCGTCGGAACCTCGGACGATGCCGAAAAAAGTCTTTATGAGGCGGATTATGCGTCCGGTATCGCTTTCGTGATGGGCTCGGAAGGCGAAGGCATGCGGCGACTGACACGCGAAACCTGTGATGAGCTGGTAGCCATCCCGATGTTCGGTTCCGTGGAGAGCCTGAATATTTCGGTGGCGTCCGGTATCTGCCTGTATGAAGCACGCCGTCAGCGGCTCGTGAAAACACCATCATAAAGCCGGCAGGCTGTGTACATTTTTCCGGAAACGGTTATCATCTTGTTCACGGATTGTTAATTATTGTCTTGAACATGTTTCGTCATTTACGCGAAGATATCAAAAGTATCATTGAACGCGATCCCGCAGCACGCAATACATGGGAAGTGCTGACTTGTTATCCGGGGTTTCAGGCCATTCTCGTTCATCGCGCTTCGCACTGGTGCTGGAATCATGGGCTGAAATGGTTTGCACGCTTCCTCTCGCATCTGGCGCGTATCGTGACAGGTATTGAAATTCATCCCGGCGCGGTCATCGGCAGGCGGGTTTTCATCGACCATGGTTGCGGTGTCGTAATCGGCGAAACGGCCGAAGTCGGCGATGACTGCACAATCTATCAGGGCGTGACGCTGGGTGGTACCTCGCTGAGCAAAGGCAAAAAACGGCATCCGACACTTGAGCGGGGTGTCATTATCGGCGCTGGCGCCAAGGTATTGGGCAGTTTTACGGTCGGCGAGATGGCCAAGGTCGGCTCCAATGCGGTAGTCGTCAGACCGGTACCTGCCGGTGCCACGGCGGTCGGCAATCCGGCACGGATTATCCAGAAGGACGAAAAGCGTGATAAAACCGATGCCGCCAGCGTGTTGTTTTCCGCTTACGGTATCACTCCCAACGAAGACGATCCGCTGCTCAAGGCGTTGCGCGGGCTGATCAATAATGCTGCCGCGCAGGAACATCAGCTGAAAAACATCATCGCAGCACTGGAAGCGGCGAAAATTCCGCTTGAAACATTGCCGGAAGAAGAAAAGGTCAGTCCGGAACAGCTCAACAAACTGGTGGAATAACACGCGATTTACCTGTCTTTTCGGCGAAAATTCCCCAATAAGTCCACATTGTTGCAAGTGTTACATCTTTTTGCCTTCCGAACGGTTTATTTCATCGACAGATTTATTTAACATGAGCACAAGGTCTGTCATGTGATAGTCGCCGTTAGGACTGTTTGTCATTGTCGATGGCATAACAGCCGGAATTTTTTCCGGCCAGAAAGGAGCGGGCGATGCAAAATCCCCTGAAAAAAGTGAACCTGGCGCGTTATTGGCAAAAAGCATTTGTCAAATGGAGTGTGGCGATTGTTGCATTGCTGATTGTCATTTATGGCGTGGTCGGTTTCTTCGTTGTGCCGAGTGTGTTGCGGGACAAGGCGCAACAATTTGTATATGAAAAGTTCGACAGAACACTGGTTTTTTCCGATGTGTCATTCAACCCGTTTACTCTGGCGGTCGAAATCGACGGGATGCGACTTTCGGAACACGGCAGCGATGCGCCTTTCCTGACGTTCGATCATTTGACGCTCAATGTTTCGGCGCAGTCGGCTTTCCGGATGGCGCCGGTCATCGAGGAGATACGGCTGGTCAATCCCCGTGTGCATCTCGTCCGGACGGATAACCATCACTACAATATCGATGATTTTGTGGCGTTTGCCATGGAGCCGAAGGAAGACGATTCACCGGTGCGTTTTTCCATCAACAATATCCAGATTGAAAATGCGACGATCGAATTCGACGATAAGCCGAAAAATAAACGGCATGTATTGGATGAACTGAATGTAACGGTTCCGTTTGTCTCATCCATTCCTTCGCAGGTCGATATTTTCGTTGATCTGGCGGTCAGCGGGAAACTCAACAACGAAACCATTGCACTGACAGGCAAGGCACGTCCATTCTTCAGGGAAAAGGACGGTATGCTTGCAGTCAATCTGGACAAAATCGATTTGCCTTCCTATGTGGATTATTTGCCGTTTACGCCGAAATTCGCGTTGAAAGAAGGCAAGGTTTCCATTCATATGGATGTCGGCTTCGGACAACCGGAAAACGGCAAGCCGGGTCTGACGCTGGCCGGTAATGTATCTCTCGAATCGCTGGTGGTGGACGGGGCGGATGGCCGTCCGGTCGCCAGGATTCCCGCACTGGGCGTCAGTCTGGCGAAAAGCGATATTTTGTCCGGCAACATCGATATCGACCGTATCGAACTGAAGTCGCCCGAACTGTATCTGGACAGAAGCCGTGCCGGCGTATGGAATGTTTTGCAGCTGGCCGATTTTCCCCAGGATAAAAAGACGGATAAAGTGGCGAGTGCCGATGCGGGTAATGCGGACAAGGCCGGTATTCCCTGGCATATCGCCCTGAAACAGTTTGTCGTTGCGGATGGTGCGCTCCGTATCAATGACCAGATACATGTCGTACCGGCGAATTTCTCGGTCGACCATTTCGGCCTGAATGTCGAAGGGGTCGTTCTGGATGTCCCGGGACGCCATGTGACTGTGGAAAAGGTCATATCCGAAGGGACGGATATCCGTTTCCTGCACGGAAGACTGAAGTGGCAGCAGGAAGCGCGTGCACCGGCAAAGGCGCTCCGCAAGGCGGCCAGTGAAGCGGGTGAACAAACGGGTTTCGGTTTTCAGGTCAACCGCGCGGAAATCAGGGACTGGTCCATGCATTTCGAAAACCGGGACGCAGGCATGAAGGTCGTAACCGATGTGGAGGGGCTTTCGGTCGTCGTCGACAATTTGTCCAGCCAGCCGGAGCAGACGGTGCGACTGGCTGTGGATGCCAGAGTCAACCAGCGCGGTACATTGTCGCTGGCAGGCAATCTGAATATGTCACCGCTGAAAGCGGAAATCGACCTGGATTTCCGGAATGTGGATATCCGTTTCGTCCAGCCCTATATCGATGATTTCGTCAATCTGTCGGTCAGACAGGCGGATTTGACGCTTCAGGGAAAATTGCAGCTTGCGCAGACGAAACGCGAGAACTTGCAGGCACGTTTTACCGGCAACGCAGGTATCGGCAAGCTGGTGACAGTCGACCAGCTGAGCAAACAGCAGTTTGTCAGCTGGAGCGATTTGTCTCTTAAAGGTGTCCGTTTCGAGCTGGAGCCATTGTCGGTCGTAATCGATCAGGTCAGGCTCAACAATCTGGTGGCGCGTGTGATTCTCGGTTCTGACGGTCGTCTGAATCTTCAGGATATCATGAGAAGCGAGACGGGCGGAAGAAAGAGTCTGACGGATGCGGAAGAAAAAGGCACAACGACGACAACGCGGACGGCGTCTGTCGATGCGCTAACGGCGACGGAGCGGAAAAAACGTCCGGATTATTCGGTCAGAATTGGTAAATGGATGATAAAAAACGGGAAAATTCGTTTTTCGGATAATTTCATCCGTCCGAGATATACCGCCAATCTGGTCAATTTGCAGGGAACGGTTTCAGGGCTCTCGACTGCTGCAAACAAACAGGCTGCTGTCAATATCCGCGGACGCGTCAATGGTGCACCGCTGGTGGTTTCCGGTTCGTTCAATCCGTTCGGCAGTCTGGCGCTTGATATCAAGGCGAAAGTCAATGGAATGGAACTGGCGCAATTCAGCGCCTATTCCGGCAAATATATCGGCTACGGTATCGAAAAAGGCAAGTTGTCTTTCGATGTCGCCTACAAGGTTGAAAACGATCAGCTTTCCGCAGAAAATGCGCTGATTCTCGACCAGTTGACTTTGGGCGAGAAGGTGGAAAGCGATTCCGCCGTCAATTTGCCGGTCAGTCTGGCATTGTCGTTGCTGAAAGACAGAAATGGTGTTATCGACATCAATCTGCCGATTGGCGGTTCGCTTAACGATCCGGAATTTTCCGTCGGTGGCATTGTCTTGCGTGTCATCGTCAATCTGGTCCAGAAAACGGTGACTGCGCCGTTCTCGCTGCTGGCATCGATTATCGGCGATACCGAAGAACTTTCCTGGTTGCCGTTCGAGCCGGGCAGTCATGTCATTTCCGCCGACGCTGAGAAGAAACTCACTGCGCTGGCGAAAGCGCTGGAAGAACGTCCCGGTCTGAGTCTGGAAATAGCTGGCAGATACGATCCGGTCATCGACAGCGAAGGGCTGGGCAAAATGACGATTTTACGCAAGATCAAGGCGGAAAAAGCACGCAAGACGGGGCAGACCATCGCTATAAAAGATATCATTCTCAGTGAGAAGGAATATGCCGACGGCGTGGAAGAGTTGTATGGAGATGAAGATTTCGACAAGCCGAAGAACTGGATAGGGTTCAGCAAGTCGTTGCCGCTGCCGGAAATGGAAAAACTGTTGTCGCGGCATTTTGCGGGCAAAAAAGACGACATGATCCGTTTGGCGGACAGACGGGCACAGGCTGTGAAAAACTGGCTGATGGAACAGGGCAAGGTTCCTGAAGAAAGGCTGTTCGTGACGGCAAGCAAGGCACGTGAGACGGCCGGGGATGAATCGGGCAATCGGGTGGATTTCTCACTGAAGTGACGGGGTATTCTGGCGAAAACACAATCAACGATGGCGTAACCGATGATGGAACAAAAAGCAAATGCAGGCAAGACCGGAAAACGTGCCTGGGCAAGACGCATACTGATCGGCTTTTTGTCGGTTCTGGTATTGCTGGTGGTGGTAGCGGGAGCCGGTATCGTATTTCTTCCGGATATCGTCCAGTCGAAAGCACGTGATTTCATGGCCGAAAAGTTCGATCGCAAGTTGGTGATCGGCGACATGAGCATGAATGTGTTCAGCCTGAAGATGGAAATGAAAGATGTCAGTTTGTCTGAACCCGGCAGCGACAGGACATTCGCGTCATTCGATTATTTGCTCGTCGAACTTTCGCCCGAGACGTTGACGACGTTCAAGCCTGTGGTCAGGCAGATTCGCCTGACAAGACCCGAGGTTCATATCGTCCGCGATCGTGATCGTGTTTTCAATATCGCCGATATGGTGGGGTATTTCTCGCAGAAGGATGAAAAAGATACCGGAAAGACGTTATTTTCCATCAACAATATCCAGGTCGAGAACGGGACGATTCGTGCCGATGACGAAGTGCGGAACAAGCATTTGCTGGTCGATGACATGAACATCAGTTTGCCATTCATCGCCAATATGCCGTCAGATGTCGATATATTCGTCAATTTTGCAATCAGTGCACGTATCAACAAAGACAAAATCGAGCTGATCGGCAAGTCGAAACCGTCTCGTGATCGCAAAGGTGGCAGGATCGGACTCAAACTGGAGCGGTTCGATTTGCCGACCTATCTCGGATATTTGCCGTTCGATCCGGGATTCAAACTCAAAAGCGGCAAGTTTTCCGCCGATCTGGATATTGTGTTTGCCAAAAGGGAAGGAGACAAGCGTCCGGTCTATGTCGAAGGAAATGTAACGCTGGATTCCGTGTGGCTGACCGAACCGGACAATGCCGATATACTCCGTTTCTCGGAATTGAAAGTCGATATTGCCAAAAGCGATATTGTGTCCAGACAAATCGCCATAGATCGTATAAGTCTGAAAAATCCCGGTGTGGTATTGGACCGCAACGCTGCCGGGCAGTGGAATGTATTGCGCTTGCTGACCGGTTTGCCAGGGAAAAAAGCATCACAAACCGGCGAGGCAGACAAGGCTGCCCAGGCATCGGCAAAACGTTCCCTTTCCGTTGATGTTGGCGAACTGGTCATTAGTGGCGGAAAAGTCCGGCTGACCGACCGCATATCGGGTATTCAGCTTGACAGCGGCAACATGTCGACGAAGCTCGGCATGCATCTGGATATGATACCGGATAAGATGCCGAGGCTTTTTGTCGGTGGCAATGTGACGTTGAAGGGAACAGGTCTGTCCGGACTGAAAAGCCGTACGACCATTTTCAGGTTGCAGGAACTGAAAATGGATGTCGGCAGAAGCGATATCTTGTCGGGCAAGATCGGAATAGAAAATATCGGCCTGAGAAATCCGCAAGTTTTTCTGGCACGTGATCATGGCGGCCGGTGGAATATCGGTTCGTTGCTGAATGCGGGGAAAGGATCTTCGCAAGGAGCGGGTGCGCCGGGCAGTCATGCGACAACAAACGGTATGCCGCTGATGGTAACGCTGGGATCGTTGACGGTCAGTGGCGGACAGTTGCAGTTTACGGATCGTGCCTATGCGAAACCGGTCAGGATAACAGCCGGCGGTTTCGGACTGAATGTCGAGAAACTGTCGCTGGATATGAACAGCCGTTACCTGTCTGCCGACAAAGTCGTTTCTTCAGGCACACAAGTGCAGATGATCCACGATTTGCCTGAACTGATCGCCAGCCTGCAGGATAGTGACAAGGCGAAAGCGACTGAAAAAGTGGTGGATGCGGCGTCAAAGCATACCGGTTTCCGTTTCATGGTGAAACAGGCGGGTATCAAGGGATGGTCGTTGCATTTCGAGAACTGGCATGAGCAGCAGCCAGTCGTGACGGATATCAGGCAACTGGATGTGATGCTGGAGAATCTGACGGAGGCCATGGACAAACCGGTTCCGTTACGCATGCAAGCCAAAGTCAATGATCGGGGATCGGTTGCGGTAAAAGGGAATGTGACGGTATCGCCACTGAAAGCAGAACTGGATGTGGATGTCAGGGATGTGGATATCCGTTTCGTCCAGCCGTATATCAACGATTATGTGAATCTGAAGTTGCGGCAGGCTGATTTGTCGGTTAAAGGAAAACTGCAAGCTCATCAGAATAAGGCCGGCGCTCTCCAGGGACAGTTCAGGGGTGGTGTGTCGCTAGATAGACTGGCGGCGGTTGACCAGTTGACCGGACAACCGTTCGTCAGCTGGAAAGGTCTCGCTTTCGAGGGCGTTGCGGTGGATCTTTCTCCGCTCGCCATTGTTGTGGACAAGGCAAAGATGAGCGATATGTCCGCGAGGATTATCCTGTCCTCTGAAGGACGGCTGAATCTGCAGGATATTCTTCGCAGCAAGGCAGGTGGGCAAAAGAGTCTGACCGATACCGAGGGAGTGCAGAAAAACCGTGGACGTACCGCAACGGTGAAGTCCACCGGCAAGAAACGGAAACAGCATCGTTCGACTGCATCGGACAAGCCGCCGTTTTCGATCGTCATCAAACGCTGGCTACTTCGTAACGGAAGTGTTCGTTTTACCGACAATTTCATCAAGCCGCGTTATACAGCCAATCTTCTTAATTTGCGGGGCGGTATGCGGAATATTTCGAGCAATCCGTCCACACAGTCCCGAATGTGGCTCAAGGGGCAGGTCAATGGCGCACCGCTGGTGGTTTCCGGTTATATCAACCCGTTGAGCGATTCGCTTTCACTCAATATCAAGGCACAGGTAACGGGTATGGAACTCGCCCAGTTCAGTGCCTATACCGGAAAATATCTCGGTTACGGAATCGAAAAAGGGAAATTGTCATACAAGGCTTCTTACCGGATCAGCAATGGCAAACTGGCGGCAGAGAACTCGTTGATTCTCGATCAATTGACGCTGGGTGAAAAGGTCAAAAGCGATGAAGCGACCGATTTGTCCATCGAGCTGGCACTGGCGTTGCTTAAAGACAGTGATGGGGTGATCGATATCAATGTGCCGATTGCGGGTTCTCTGAACGACCCGGAATTTTCGCTGGGCAATATTGTTGGTACGGTCATCGTGAATGCTCTGAAAAAGGTCGTGACGGCACCGTTCTCTTTCCTTGCGTCGCTCAACGAAAAGGAAAAGGAACTTTCCAGTATGACATTTGCGCCGGGGAATGCGGAATTGTCAGAAAAAGACATACAGCGTCTGCAAAGAATGGCGAACGGCCTGGCGAAACGGCCGCATATCAAGCTGGAGATTACCGGGCGTTATGACGATGTCGCCGACAGGGCGGGATTGGGTGAAATGGTACTGAACTGGAAGTTGCGTACACTCAAACGGAAAAAACAGTCGATTCCGTCATTCGAGGAAGTGACGGTATCGCCTGCCGAATATCCTGCGCTGCTGCACGAGGTGTATCGGCGCGAGTCTTTCGACAAGCCGGAAAATGCATCCGATGCCGAGATGGAGAAGCTGCTAATACAGCATTACGCCAAACGGGATGACAATCTGGTATTGCTGGCGAACCGGCGTGCGGAAGCTGTCAAGAACTGGCTGGTTCTGAAAGGCAAGTTGCCGGATGAACGGATTTATTTGCTGGCAAGCAAGAAGGGCGAAGCGGAAAAAGACCGGCCGGCCCACAGGGTCGACTTCAATTTGCGCTGGAAAAATTGAGCGTTTCAGTCGCGTGAGTCGCTAACCGGTCGTCGGGAAAAAGTTTTGCTCAGAAAAGGGGAACCGGCCAGTCCGAATCGCCATGGCGTTTCTTTTGCGCGTGAAATGCCGATACGTGGACCTGAGACGATGGTAACGTGCCGTGGTGCCGGTTCAAGATGGCAAAAGGCCGAATCCAGCGACAGGCCGTTTTCGTTTTTCGTGATGCCGAGTGCCTGACACAACCGTCCGGGGCCTGCACATAACAGACGGACATCGGTCATATTGCGTCGCTTTTGCATGAGCGGAATACCTTCAACGGGTTCGATGGCCCGAATCAGTACGGCAGCGCCATGCCCGGACTGGCGACAAACGAAATTGACACACCAGTGAATGCCGTAGGAACGGTAAACGTAAAGGTGTCCCGGCGGGCCGAACATGACAGCGTTGCGCGTCGTCGGACCGCAATAGCTGTGGGATGCCGGATCGTTTTCGTCATAGGCTTCTGTCTCGACGATAATGCCGCCCGTACCCCGATAGGAAAAAAAAGCGCCGATCAGTCGTTGCGCCAGCGTTTCAGGCGGTACGGAAAAGTCGATTCCGCCAAAAACGCGTGTCATGCCAGATCCCGACGGAAATTGGAGAAGTCGGTTTAACAGGAATGCCGGATGAGCGCGCCATCCGGTGTCAGTGCGATCCAGTCGCCACGTTTCGGTTCTGCATCCAGATTCCAGTCTGACAATACCATCCGGGTACAGTCGATGTTATTCGTGCGGTGAACATGGTCGCCGGGATGATGGGTGTGTCCGTGAATCAGGACGGTCGCGCCGGTTTGTGTGAACAGCGCATCGATGGCGGCAGCATTGACGTCCATCATTTGCATGGATTTTTCACGGTTGCCCTTCTGGCTGTCCTCGCGCATACCGGCGATGAGCGCCTTGCGCTGTGCCAGCGGCATACCGAGGAACTGTTTTTGCCAGAGCGGATTGCGCACCATCGTCCTGAATTGCATGTAGGCCTGGTCGTCGGTACATTGGGCATCGCCATGAACCAGCGCGATTTTTTTTCCTGCAAGATCGATGACTGCCGGTTCCGACAAGGCTTGTGCACCTGTGGCCTCGATAAACCGGTCACCGGTCAGGAAATCCCGGTTGCCGCAAATCCAGAAAACAGCCGTGCCGCTGTCGGCCAGTGCACGAAGCGCGCCGACAACGGTTTTCAGATATTCCGAATCCATATCATCGTCGCCAGCCCAGTATTCAAACAGATCACCGAGGATATAGAGCCTCTCGGTCTGTTGTCCCTGCGTTTTCAGAAAATCCAGAAAGGCGCGGGTCGTTTCCGGCAAGGCCGGCTGCAAATGCAGATCGGAAATGAAGAGGGCTTTTTGCCGGGGATTCGTTTGAGCTGGCTGGTTCATGGATGGATCCGGAATGGTTGAATGGGTCAGAGTTCTTCGGCTTTTTCGATGATGACATCTTCCAGCGGTACATCGGCATGCATGCCGGCACGGCCGGTCGCCACTCTTCTGATACGGTCGACGACGTCTTTTCCGTCGGTTACCTTGCCGAATACGCAATATCCCCAGCCGTCCTGTCCCGGATAGTCCAGAAAATCATTGTTGTTGACGTTGATGAAGAATTGCGCGGTTGCGGAATGCGGGTCGGGCGTTCTGGCCATCGCGATGGAGTACGTTTCGTTGGACAGGCCGTTGTTGGCTTCGTTTTCGATAGGCGGGTTGGTTTTCTTCTGTTTCATGCCTGGTTCGAAGCCGCCGCCCTGAATCATGAAGCCGTCGATGACCCGATGGAAAATGGTATTGTTGTAAAAACCGGAGCGGACATAAGACAGGAAGTTGTCGACGGTTTTGGGAGCGTTTGCCGCGTCCAGTTCAATCTTGATCGTGCCGAAATTGGTGTGCAGTGCGACGGTCATAATTTTCCTTTGATAGGTTGAAGAATCGGTATTCCGGTTGGCCCGCAAGGGCATCATGCCAATGCCGTGACGGCATGTGGCGAAAAAAGCGCCGAACGCTTTTCCATATGGGAGAACATTCTAGCAAACTATGGATGGACAAGATATTGCCGCAGGTTCAAATCCCTGTGTTTTGATACCGTTTATTGTTTTTCTTGTATCTGACAGACATGTCAAAATGACGGTTACACAGTAAAATATCCGCTTATTTGTTTTCATTTCAGAGTCGAAGATGGACGAACTCCAGATATACAACAGCCTGACGCGCAGCAAACAGGTATTCACTCCCATCGAACCGGGCAAGGTACGCATGTATGTATGCGGTATGACGATTTACGATTATTGCCATATCGGGCATGCACGTATGATGATGTCGTTCGATATCGTGTATCGCTGGCTCAAGGCGCTTGGCTACGATGTGACCTACGTTCGCAACATTACCGATATCGACGACAAGATCATCCGGCGTGCGGGTGAAAACGGTGAAACCATATCGAGTCTGACTGCGCGGTTCACGCAGTACATGCACGAAGATACGCAGGCACTGGGCATATTGCCGCCGGATCACGAGCCGCGTGCCACCGAGTACGTTCAGGAAATGCTGGAGCTGATCGGCAAGCTGGAGCAAAACGGGCTGGCCTACCAGTCCGAGGACGGGGATGTGAACTATTCCGTGCGAGATTTCGAGGGATACGGAAAACTCTCCGGCAAGTCGCTGGACGATTTGCGGGCAGGCGAACGGGTCGATATCAATACGGGCAAACGCGATCCGCTGGACTTTGTGTTGTGGAAGTCGGCCAAGCCTGAAGAGCCTGAGGAAGCGAAATGGCCTTCCAAATGGGGTGTCGGTCGCCCGGGCTGGCATATCGAATGTTCCGCCATGTCCAGCAAATTGCTGGGAGACCATTTCGATATCCATGGCGGAGGCGCCGACTTGCAGTTCCCGCACCATGAAAACGAAATCGCCCAGTCCGAAGGCGCAAGCCATCATCCTTTCGTCAATTACTGGATGCATAACGGTTTCGTTCGGGTGGATAACGAAAAGATGTCGAAGTCGCTCGGCAATTTCTTTACGATTCGGGACGTATTGCAAACCTATGATGCCGAAGTCCTGCGCTTCTTCATCGTCCGTTCCCATTACCGCAGCCCGCTGAATTATTCGGATGCCCATCTCAATGATGCGCGTTCGGCGCTGACGCGCCTTTATACGGCCTTGAAGGATGTGGACGTGCAGGCAGGGCCTGTCGATTGGGAAGAAGCGCATGCCGTGCGTTTCTCCCAGGCCATGAACGATGATTTCAATACGCCGGAAGCTGTGGCTGTTTTGTTCGATCTGGCCAATGAAGTGAACCGGACGCATTCGCCGGAAATGGCTCGCCAGCTCAAGGCGCTCGGTGGCGTGCTCGGACTGCTGGAACGCGATCCGCGCCAGTTCCTCAAAGGAGACGGCAGTATCGATGCAAGCGAGGAGCAGTGGATCGAGCAGCAGATTCAGGCACGGCTTGAAGCACGGAAAGCAAAAGATTTCGCGACTGCCGACAAAATCCGTGGCGAATTGCTTGAAAAAGGTATCGTGCTGGAAGACCGTCCGGGTGGCAAGACGGAGTGGCGGCGTCAGTGAATGGTTGCCATGCGACAGGTGTCGCTCGGTGATGCGAGTGTGTGGGCACAGGCCTGCAAGGCGCTCGCGCGACGTGATCCGGTGCTGGATGAGCGAATCCGTCAGGCAGGCAGTGAACGCCTGACCGGCAAGGGCGATCCTTTCCGGACGCTGGTACGTTCGATCGTGGGGCAACAGATTTCCGTGAAGGCGGCCGATGCGATATGGCGACGCCTGATGGTGGTTTGTCCTGATTGTCGGCCGGCAGGCATTGCGGCGGCCGGCGAGGCCTCGCTGGCATCGTGCGGGTTGTCGAAAAGGAAAGTTGATTATCTTCAGGATTTGGCGTTTCATTTTCTCACGCGTAAAATCCGGTTCGATTGCTGGAAGGATATGACGGACGAGGAAGTCATCGCCGATCTGGTGCAGGTGCGGGGAATCGGGCGCTGGACGGCGGAAATGTTCCTGATTTTCAACTTGTTGCGTCCCAACGTGTTGCCACTGGACGACGCCGGTTTGCAAAAGGCCGTCAGTACGCTTTATTTTTCCGGAGAACCGGTTTCACGTAGCGATATACGGAAAATCGCCGCTCACTGGGAGCCCTGGTGTACCGTCGCGACCTGGTATTTATGGCGCAGTTTGACACCACTTCCGGTAGAATACTGAAAAATTCAATTTCGCGACTGCAAAAGCCATGCAGTCGGTAAAAAGGAGATAGTGTGGCTAAAACAACTTTTCTCAGTTTCGAACAGCCTATTGCGGAGCTGGATGCCAAAATCGAGGATTTGCGTAATGTCCAGGATGATTCGGCTGTCGATATTTCTGACGAAATCGCCAAACTGGCGCAGAAAAGCCGGCAACTGACCAAAGATATATATTCGAAGCTGACGCCATGGCAGGTTTCGCAAATCGCGCGTCACCCGAACCGTCCCTATACGCTGGACTATATCAATGGCATTTTTACCGATTTTCATGAATTGCACGGTGACAGGGCCTTTGCCGACGACCCTGCGATTGTCGGTGGGCTGGCGCGTTTCAATGGTATGGCTTGTGTCGTGATGGGGCATCAGAAAGGACGCGACGTCAAGGAAAGAAGTTTCCGCAATTTCGGCATGCCGCGTCCCGAAGGTTACCGCAAGGCGCTTCGTCTGATGCGGATGGCCGAAAAGTTCAATTTGCCCATTTTCACTTTTGTGGATACTCCGGGCGCATTTCCGGGTATCGATGCGGAAGAACGCGGACAGTCCGAAGCGATCGGGCGCAATCTGTTTGCCATGGCTGATCTGAAGGTGCCGGTTATCGCCACCATTATCGGGGAAGGCGGTTCCGGCGGTGCGCTGGCGATTGCGGTGGCCGATACCGTCCAGATGTTGCAGTATTCGGTATATTCCGTCATTTCGCCGGAAGGTTGCGCATCCATTCTGTGGAAGACGGCCGAGCGAGCCAATGAAGCGGCAGAGGCGCTGGGGCTGACCGCGCAGCGTCTGAAGGAAATCGGCATGATCGACCGGATTATCGAAGAACCGCTGGGCGGTGCGCATCGTGATATGAAAGGCATGATAGCCATCCTGAAACAGGCGCTGGGCGAATCATATGAACAGCTCAAGGATGTGCCGATAGACGATTTGCTGGAAGCACGTCGTGAGAAATGGCTGAATTACGGCAAATTCAAGGATACGGCCCAAACGAAATAATCGAGACCATCTTGCACAAGCTGGAAAACGAATTCGAACGCGCATTGGAATCTGTTCTGGTGCGCGTTTTTTCAATGGAAAAAGACATCGGCATATCTTCCCGTAAAACGATATGGGCGGATATGCCGCAGCTCGCCGTAGCGTATAGCGGCGGACTGGATTCGACGGTTCTGCTGACGTTGTCTTCGCGGCTTGCCGAAAAAAAAGGCTTTCCCCTGCTGGCCTTTCATATCCACCATGGGTTGAATCGTGATGCGGATGCATGGCTTGAGCATTGTCGCAAAACCTGTGCAGAGCGGAATATCGGCTTTGACAGCCGCAAAGTCTTCGTCAGCAGGCAAAGCGGACGGGGCATTGAGGCGGAAGCCAGACGGCAACGTTATATCGCGTTGAATGCGTTGTGCCGTGAGCATGGCGTTGAGTTGCTGTTGACCGCACATCATCAGGATGATCAGGTCGAAACGGTATTGTTGCAGCTGATGCGCGGAACCGGTATCGCCGGTATGGCAGGCATGGCGCCGGTCGCGCCGATGCCGGAGTCTTCGCAGGAAAACCGGTATTTGGGGCGTCCGCTCTTGTCATTTTCGCGTGAACGGCTGGCGCAATGGGCTGCGGCTGAAAGTCTGGCACATGTCGAAGACGATTCCAACAGCGATGTGCATTATACGCGCAATGCCGTCCGGCACGAGCTTGTGCCGGTTCTTGAACGAATTTTTCCGGGATTCGGCAAACGACTGGAGCAGACAGCGCAGCACATGCGTCTGGCACTGGACATCCTCAATCATACCGGCATGCAGGATTTGCAGGCATGCATAACGGAAACCGGAGCGCTGGATATTGCAAAGGCATCGGCATGCGATACAGGCAGGATGGACAATCTGTTGCGCTGCTGGCTGATGGCAAATGGATTGAAAATTCCGTCGGTGGCATGGTTTGAGCAAATGAAACGGCAGTTGTTTCATGCGCGTCCGGATGCCTCGGTCGAATTGCTGCTGGATGGGAAAATCATCAGGCGCTACAGAACGGAAGTCATGGTCGGTACGCGATCAGGGGAAGAATCGCCATGCACGGATATCGTCAATCTGCGCTGGAACGGAGAGCGTTTTCTTGACCTTGACGGATGGCGTGGAAGGCTGGTTTTCGAGCTGGGAAATGATGGTATCGATGCGGAATGGCTGAAAAAACAGGTTTTGCAAGTGCGTCCCTATTGTGGCAACGCGATGCTGAAATTGCCGAAACGGCCGACACGGAAACTGAAACTCTTATGTCAGGATGCCGGTATCGCACCATGGCAGAGAATGAAAATGCCGCTGGTTTATATCGGGGATACACTGGTATTCGCCGCGATACTGGGGCAATCGGCAAAATATGCCGTAAAAGGGGAAAAAGGTATCCGTCTGCGTTGGGAATGGCGGGAACAGGTGTCTTTTAAATGCCAATCCTAAGCGATGCACTTGTGCATTTTTAACCCAAACTGTAAAGTAAAAAACAGGACTTTCATTTACTTTTCAACACAAGAAGAATTGTATGGCTTTAGTTGTTCACAAGTATGGCGGCACGTCGATGGGTTCTGTGGAACGCATCAAGAATGTTGCGCGGCGCGTCGCCAAATGGCATAACGCAGGGTATCAGGTTGTCGTCGTACCGTCGGCCATGGCAGGCGAAACCAACCGCCTGATCGCGCTGGCACGTGAAATCATGCCGGAGCCGGATCAGCGCGAACTTGATATGGTCACATCCACCGGTGAACAGGTCTCGATCGGCCTGTTGTCGATGGCGCTCATGCAGCTGGGAAAGGAAGCGGTTTCCTTCACAGGCTGGCAAGTACCGGTCAGGACGGATGCGTCTCATACCAAGGCACGTATCCAGTCGATTGACGATACAAGAATCCGTGAGTGTCTTGAACAGGGCAAAATCGTCATCATCGCCGGTTTTCAGGGAATCGATGATGCGGGCGACATCACGACGCTGGGGCGCGGCGGCTCCGATACCTCGGCTGTCGCGATGGCGGCCGCCCTCAAGGCTTCCGAATGCCTGATTTATACGGACGTGGACGGTGTCTATACCACCGACCCGCGTGTGGTCTCGGAAGCGAGAAGACTGAAAAAAATCACTTTTGAAGAAATGCTGGAAATGGCGTCGCTGGGCTCCAAGGTATTGCAGACACGCTCGGTCGAACTGGCAGGCAGCTACCATGTGCCGACACGGGTGCTGTCGTCGCTGACCGACCCCGAAATGCCTCTGGACGAAGAAGCGCGTTCCGGCACACTGATTACTTTTGAAGAAGAAAATACCGATATGGAACAAACAGTTATTTCCGGAATTGCGTTCAGCAGGGACGAAGCGAAAATCACGGTGCTGGGTGTGCCGGACCGTCCGGGGATCGCTTCCCAGATTCTGGGTGCGATTGCCGATGCCAACATTGAAGTGGATATGATTATCCAGAACCAGTCGGTGGGCGGCAAAACCGATTTCACCTTCACCGTACCGCGTCCGGATTATAACCGCGCGATGGATGTGTTGAACAACAAGGTCAAGGCGGAAATCGGCGCGACCGACATCATCGGCGATGCCAGGGTTTCCAAAGTGTCTGCCATCGGTATCGGTATGCGCAGCCACGTCGGTGTGGCGTCCAGAATGTTCGGCACGCTGTTCGAGGAAGGCATCAATATCCTGATGATTTCGACATCTGAAATCAAGATTTCGGTCATCATCGATGAAAAATATATGGAATTGGCAGTCAGGGCGTTGCACAAGGCTTTCGGGCTGGAAAAAGTGTAGTGCCAGGCATGCGTTCCGGCCGGCGGGCAGGCTGGCGGTGGTGCAGGTGTGATCCTGTTTTGGCATACAACGAATTCGGAGGCGAACATGTCATACAAGTCGATACTGGTTCATCTGGACAAGAAAACGATTGCGGAACGTCGGGTACGTATCGCAGCCAATCTGGCCATTGCGGAAGAAGCCTATCTCCTCGGTGTGGCCATGATCGGCATTTCGACCCAGACATTTCATCAGGCGCAGATAGACGAAAAGGATCCTGTCCTGGCGTCGCACCTGAAGTTTCTTCACGACCGTGCAGCCCGTTTTGTCCGTGAGTTCGAAACCGAAGCCAAAAGGATGGGCGTTTCGTCCTACGAAGGCAGGGTTGTGGATGGCGAAGCCAATCAGGGGGTCAGTCTGCTTGCGCGTGTCGCCGATCTGGTCGTGATCGGGCGTACGAATCTGAACGAGAAGTCACCGATCGTCGCTCCGGATTTTCCGGAATATGTCATGATGAATGCCGGTCGGCCGGTATTGATCATTCCGCCGGAATATGACAGGGATGTCGTCGGCAAAAAGGTCATGCTGTGCTGGAACGCGAGTCGCGAGTCCATTCGTGCCGTTGCCGATGCCATTCCGATTCTCCGCCGCGCCGATCTGGTACAGATCGTCATGTACAACATCGACGATGAACCGGACGTCAATGCCGAGCTGGCCGGAAGTGATATCGCACTTTATCTGGCACGCCATGGTATCAATGTGGAAGTATTGCCGCCGCAAAAGAGCAAACGTATCGGGGAAGCGCTCCTGACTTTCGCAAGGGAGCAATCGACGGATCTGCTCGTGATGGGTGGATATGGTCATACGCGGTTCCGTGAATTTTTGCTCGGCGGCGTGACACGGACGGTTCTTGCAGAGTCCGATATTCCGATTCTGATGTCGCACTGACCGGATCGGATGACGGACACAAAAACCCGAAAGAATGTATTTTACGTGATGTTGCGTATTTCATGGTTCTGTCTTGCAATATCACAAGGTAAAATTATAATGGTGCAGTTTGGCTTGTCGTGCCTCGAGCAGGAAGGGCAATGCGCGCGGTTCTGGAATAGGTTGCGCGTATTTTTCCGAAAGTTAGGGCTATTTATGAACAAGTTCGACGCAGTTGAGTATTTTTTGGCTCCATTTTCTCCAGAAGAAACGAAAGCAGGGCGCCCAACTTTAACAGTAGTCCAAGGATAACGATGAAATGTGTTGATGATTTCAGGCTGGTTTTTAACGGGAAGGAGTATGTCCCGATCATTATTGGAGGGATGGGAGTCGATATTTCCACTCCACAGCTGGCGCTGGAGGCAGCCCGACTGGGTGGTATCGGACATATTTCCGATGCCATGGCACTGGATACGGCCGACCGCTATTTCGGCACGCATTTCACGCGAGACAAGACGCGCCAGTACAAGGATTTCATCAAGATTCAGGACAAGACGGATATACATTTCGATTTGGGCGCCGTCGAGGAAGCGACGAAGCTGCATGTCCGCAATGTGATGGAGAAAAAACGCGGCGATGGTCTGATTTTTACCAACTGCATGGAAAAGCTGACGATGAACGCGTCGCGCGATACCTTGCGTGTCCGCTTGCGTGCCGCGCTGGATGCAGGAATCGACGGGATTACACTGGCTGCCGGGTTGCATCCCAACTCATTCAGGCTGATCGAGGATCACCCTCGTTTTCGCGATGCCAAACTGGGGATCATCGTGTCTTCGCTGAGAGCGCTGCAAATCTTTTTGCGCCGCAACGCCAAGCTGAACCGTCTGCCGGATTATGTCGTGGTGGAAGGTCCGCTGGCAGGAGGACATCTCGGTTTCGGTATGGACTGGGCGAAGTATGACCTGAAAACGATCGTGGCGGAAATACTCGAGTTTCTGAAAAAGGAAAATCTTTCGATTCCATTGATTGCAGCGGGCGGAATTTTCACGGGTTCCGATGCGGTTTCGTTCCTTGAAAACGGTGTCGCCGGCGTTCAGGTCGCAACCCGCTTTACGGTATCGAAAGAAAGCGGATTGCCCGATGAGGTCAAACAGGAATATCTGAAAGCCAATGCAGACGATATCGAAGTGAACCAGGTATCGCCGACCGGATATCCCATGCGCATGCTGAAACAGTCGCCTGCGATCGCCAAGGGGTTGCGTCCGAATTGTGAATCGTACGGCTATATTCTGGAAAACGGGAAATGCGAATATCTGAAGTCGTATTATCGTGAACTGGAAAACCATCCGGATGGCAAGAATATCTGCATCAGGGACAAGACCTGTCTGTGCACTCACATGCGCAACTATAATGTCTGGACATGCGGGCATTATACCTATCGTCTGAAAGATACGACCCGCAAACTGCCGGACGGGACATACCAAATCGTCAGCGCCGAGCATATCTTCCGCGATTACCAGTTCAGCAAGAATCAGGAAATCATGCTTCCTGAAGAGTGAGGCGCTTTCAGGAAACGTTGCCTCCATAACAGAACAGACCGCAAGGAACGAAACCTGCGGTCTGTTTTTTTTGGGGGAAACAGGCGGACGGATATTTCAGTCCAGAAGCGTTTTCAGGGCTTCTTCATACAGTTTGGCCTCCATACGTTCCGCCTTGGCGAGCGTATCGAACCAGTTGGCGATATCCTCGAGATTTTCCTCACGGGCGGTTTCCGCCATTTTGGGATAAACATCATGATAAAGGCGGGTTGCATTTGAAATTGCCGATTGCAGGTTCAGGCGCGTGATATTGTTGCGCAGTCCGGTTTGCGGATTTTTTCCGAGCAACTGCAAGTTGCCCATGGCATGTCCGCGGCGGATGGCGGCACTGGTACGCAGTTTGGTGATGATGTCGTTGTGTCCTTCAATATCGGCACGAAAGGCCGCATAATCGAAAGTCAAGGCCGACTGGGTTTCATTAAGAAAAGCCTCGATAATGTTTTTTTCTGTTTTCGTTCCCTTGATGTCCATATCATCGACTCCCTGATTTGTTTTATGGCAGGTATTCCGGTTGATTCAGAATCCCCAAAAACCGTGCCTTTTCATAACCATGTTCTATTATCGGCTATCTTCAGAACAGAGAAAACCTTTATTACAAAATAGTAACCGCGGCATACCGAATCAGATGCAGTGTTTCTCAAACAAAAAACGGTTACCGCATGATGTGACGGTAACCGTTTTTCAGTGAAGTCTTTTTCGACTAGCCGCCGCGGCGCATGAGATCGAAAAAGTCGGCGTTGTTTTTGGTCGCTTTCATTTTGTCGAGTATAAATTCCATGGCCTCGATTTCATCCATGCCATAAAGCAGTTTGCGAAGAATCCAGATTTTTTGCAGCTGATCCGGCTTGATCAGCAATTCCTCACGACGGGTACCGGATTTGTTCAGATTGATGGCGGGATAAACACGTTTTTCGGCAAGACGGCGTTCCAGATGGACTTCCATGTTGCCGGTACCCTTGAACTCTTCATAAATGACATCGTCCATACGGCTGCCGGTTTCGACCAGTGCGGTGGCGATAATGGTCAGGGAACCGCCTTCTTCCACATTTCGGGCGGCACCGAAAAAGCGTTTCGGACGCTGGAGTGCGTTGGCATCCACACCGCCGGTCAGAACCTTGCCGGAAGCGGGAATCACGGTGTTGTAGGCACGTGCCAGACGGGTGATGGAGTCCAGCAGGATGACGACGTCCTTTTTCATTTCCACAAGTCGCTTGGCTTTTTCAAGTACCATTTCAGCGACCTGTACATGCCGTGTCGCCGGTTCATCGAATGTGGATGCGATGACTTCGCCGCGAACCGAGCGCTGCATTTCCGTCACTTCTTCCGGACGTTCGTCGATCAGCAGGACAAAGAGGGTGACATCAGGATGGTTGGCGGTAATGGCATGGGCCATGTGTTGCAGCATGACGGTTTTGCCGGATTTCGGAGAGGCGACCAGCAAACCGCGCTGGCCCTTGCCGATGGGTGCGATCATGTCGATGATGCGACCGGTGATGTTTTCCTGTGCGCTGATATCACGTTCCAGGCGCAGCGGTTCATCAGGATGCAACGGGGTCAGGTTTTCGAACAGCATCCGGTGCTTGGAGGCTTCCGGCGGAGCACCGTTGACCTTGTCTACCTTGACCAGTGCGAAATAACGTTCTCCGTCCTTGGGTGTCCTGACTTCGCCTTCGATGGAATCGCCTGTATGCAGGTTGAAACGGCGGATTTGCGAAGGTGAAATGTAAATGTCGTCCGTCGATGCCATGTAGCTGGCATCTGGCGAGCGGAGGAAACCGAAGCCGTCCGGCAGGATTTCAAGCGCACCGTCACCATAGACTTGTTCGCCGGCCTTGGCACGTTTTTTCAGAATGGCAAACATGAGTTCCTGTTTGCGCATGCGGGCGGCATTGTCGATATCGAGATTGAGTGCCATGTCCAGCAGGGCGGACACGTGCATGGACTTTAATTCGGATAAATGCATAATCTAAAACTTAAGGGTTCACAACCAGAGAAAAACGAGATGTGCGTTGCTGCAGATAGATGATGACGGTGTAAGACATGGCGGCGGAAAACGCCGCCATGGGGCTGGCGGTCAGATGTTGCTTTCGATGAAAGCCATCAACTGGCTTTTGCTCAGTGCACCCACTTTCTGGGCGGCAACCGTGCCGTTTTTGAACAGAATCAGTGTCGGAATACCGCGGATACCGAATCGCGCAGGGGTCGCCTGATTGGAATCGACATCCATTTTGGCGAAAGTGACCTTGTCGGCATACTCTTTCGAGACTTCCTCGAAGATCGGCGCAACCATTTTGCACGGGCCGCACCATGTCGCCCAGAAATCGACCAGAACCGGTTTGTCGGACTTGAGTACATCTGCATCGAAAGATGTGTCGCTGATAGTCTTGATAGTGTCTGTCATAATGTCTTCGGTAAATGAAGGGGATGTCTGTCAAAAAGCCGTCGTATCGGATAAACGCATCTGCAAAACCTTGCCTGTTCAAGTGAACGAAAGAAGAGTGAGTGCGGCAGATGAATACCGGTCGTGCAGAAAATCGCTGTATTTGAATAAAGCGGTATAGCGCATCATTTTAACGGATACCGGATGCAAAAGATAATGCCGATATCAATAAACAGCAGATTGATTATAACCAAAAACAGGAGAGATGATATATCAATGCCGTTTTTTCGCTGCATTCAGACCGCCTTTTGAGCGTGCAGCCAAAAGGCGGTCTGAGCTTTATTGTGCGTAATTCTGTTGCGTTTCCTGTGCCTTGACGGTATCGCCTTGCGCAGTGTCGGGCTTGACCAGTCCGCCGCCCAGTGCGCGATACAGTTCCACCGTGTTGATCAGTCGCATCAGGCGTGCGTCGACCAGAGATTGTTCCGCAGCGAACTGCTGACGTTGCGCGTCGAATACTTCAAGCGAACTGGCGATACCGTTGTCGTAACGTGCCTGCGACAGTCTCAGACGATCCGTTTCAGAAGCGAGGACAGCAGCTTGCGCCTTGACCTGTTCATTGAGCCAGTCACGCGCCATCAGGGCATCGGCCACTTCGCGGAATGCGACCTGAATGGTTTTTTCGTATTCCGCGACAGCGATGTTCTTGCGTGCTTCGGCAAGATCCAGGTTGGCGATGTTTCTGCCGGCATCGAAAATCGGCAAGGTCAGTGCCGGCATGAAAGTCCATGCACCGGTACCTGCGTCGAAAAGACCGGACAGGCTCGGGCTGGCGGTTCCTGCAAATGCCGTCAGGGTGATGCGTGGAAAAAATGCCGCTCTGGCTGCACCGATATTGGCGTTTGCAGCTTTCAGAAGCTGTTCGTATTGCCTGATATCCGGGCGGTTTTCCAAAAGATCGGATGGCAGCCCGGCAGGGATGTCCTGCATGATATCGTCTTCAGAGATGTCATGTGCCGGTGGCAGATTTGCGATACGTTTTCCGCCGATCAGCACGACCAGCGCATTTTCCGTCTGCGCACGTTCCCGTTGCAGCGAGGAGAGCGAAACCATGGCCGATTGCATCAGGGTTTCGTACTGACGCAATTCAAGTGCGGATGATGCACCGACTTCATAGCGTTTCTGCATCAGTTCATACGATTGTTTGTAGGATTCGTATGATTGGCGGGCCAGTTCGATCTGTTTTGCCTGTGCGCGTTCAGTCAGATAGGTTTTTGCGACTTCCGAAACCAGACTGATATAGGCGGAACGTTGTGCTTCTTCCGTCGCCAGATATTCAGCCAGCGCGGCATCCGTCAGGCTTTTGACACGACCAAAGAAATCCAGTTCGAAAGCCGAGATACCCAGGCCGACGCGATAATTGCCCTGAGTGATCATGGCATCGGCATCAGAAAGACCGCCAAGCGATCTGGATCGTGAGGCCTCGCCTTCGACCTGAAGATTCGGCAGTCGGTCTGCCCATTGTACGTTGTATAACGCACGAGCTTCTTCGATTCGCAGTGCGGCGATACGCAGATCGCGGTTGTTTTCGATGGCGGCCGCGATCAGCGCACGCAAGCGAGGTTCATGAAAAAACTCGTTCCAGCCAATTTTCGCTGCAGGAGTCCGGTCGGCTGCGTCGGGTGTCCCGGGAAATTTTTCCTCGACCGGCGCATCCGGGCGGACATAAGTGGGCGCCATACTGCAACTGGAGAGAATACCGGCGGCAAGCAGGGCCAGCGTACACTTTTTAATCATCTGTTTTGTCCTTCTTGTTTCCGCGACTCAGGAAGTCCAGTGCAAGTTTCCAGGGTTTCTTTCGGTCTTGCGTATTATTGCGCGCATACATGGCCCGCTGGCGTTTGTTGTCGCTGAAAATGGAACGTACGACAATGAAAAAGATCGGTACCAGATAGACCGCCAGAACGGTTGCCGTAATCATGCCGAACAGCACACCGGTGCCGATGGCTTGCTGGGATGCGGAGCCCGCACCGCTGGCTATGGCCAGCGGAATGACCCCCAGAATGAAAGCCAGCGAGGTCATGATGATAGGACGGAAACGCAGTCGCACGGCTTCAAGTGTCGAGCGGATCAGTCCTTTGCCCTGAGCCTGGAGATCCTTGGCGAATTCGACGATCAGAATGGCGTTTTTCGCCGACAGACCGATGGTTGCGATCAGACCGACCTTGAAGTACACGTCATTTGGCATGCCGCGCAAGAACATGCCAGCCAGAGCGCCGATGACGCCGAGTGGTACCACAAGCAGTACGGCGACCGGAATCGTGGTGCTTTCATACAGGGCGGCCAGACAGAGGAATACAGCCAGAAGCGACAGGGCATAGAGCATCGGTGCCTGTGAACCGGAGGCCTGTTCTTCAAGCGACTGGCCTGTCCATTCGTAACCGAAGCCGGACGGCAACTGTTGCATGAGCGAGACCATTTCGTTCATGGCATCACCCGTACTGTATCCATCAGCCGGTGTGCCGGTGATACGCATGGCCGGATAACCGTTGTAACGGATCAGCTGGATCGGGCCTTTGGTCCATGACGTCGAGGAAAATGCCGAGAACGGCACCATGGTACCGGATGCATTGCGGACATACAGGTTCTTGAAATCGTCCGGCGTCATGCGTTCGGATGCATCCAGCTGGACGATGACACGCTGTTGACGTCCCTTGCTGTCGAAATCGTTGACGTAATTCGAGCCGAATGCTGTTGAGAGGGTGGTGTTGATGTCTTCAAACGAGACACCCAGCGCATTGGCCTTGTCACGATCGATGTTCAGCGATAACTGTGGCGCGTTTTCCATCCCGTCGAAGCGGACGTTTTTCAGTACCTTGCTTTCACGTGCGAGCTGAAGCAACTGGTTGCGCGCCGCGACCAATGCATCGTTGCCTTTGCTGGCGCGATCTTGCAGACGGAAAACGAAACCTGTTTCATTACCCAGCTCCTTGATCGGCGGCGGGTTCATCGGGAAGACGATGGCATCGCGGATTTGCGAGAAGCGTGCGAAAGCCCGTTGTACGATGGCACTTGCAGAATTGTCGGCATCACGTTCACCCCAGTCTTTCAGGGTGATGAACCCCAGACCGCCGTTCTGGCCACTGCCCGAGAAGCTGTGTCCAACCACGGTCAGCACGTTTTCAACGCCAGGTTCCTTGGAGAACTGGTCTTCAACCACGCGCAGCGCTTCCAGTGTTCTTGCCTGTGTGGCTCCGGCAGGTAGCTGGATATTGGTATAGACATATCCCTGGTCTTCATCAGGGAGGAATGACGTCGGCAATTTCCAGAACATGAAGGCTGTACACAAAACAATCGCACCATAAATCACGATGTAGCGCGTGATTTTGCCGAACATTTTCGAGACCTGGCGCTCATAGGTCATGGTCATGCTGTGGAAACGGCGGTTGAACCAGCCGAAAAATCCTTTTTTCTCACTGTGCGCATTGGGATCGACCGGTTTGAGGATCGTCGCGCACAGTGCCGGTGTCAGCGACAGGGCAAGAAATGCGGAAAACGCCATCGAGGCAACCAGCGAGATGGAAAACTGCCGGTAAATCCGGCCGACCGAACCGCTGAAAAATGCCATCGGGATGAAAACAGCGGTCAGCACTGTCGAAATACCGACAATAGCGCCGGTGATCTGGCCCATGGCCTTGTAGGTCGCTTCGCGTGGCGAGAGACCTTCCTCAGTCATGATACGTTCCACGTTTTCCACGACGACGATCGCGTCGTCGATCAGAATACCGATTGCCAGCACCATACCGAACATGGTCAGCATGTTGATGGAGAATCCAAGCGCCTTCATGACGATGAAGGTTCCCATCAGCGCAATCGGAACCACAACGGTCGGAATGATCGTGTAGCGGAAGTTCTGCAGGAAGAGATACATGATGACGAACACCAGGAAAACGCCTTCGAGCAGGGTCTTGATCACTTCATGGATAGAGGCGCTGACGAATTTCGATGTATCGTTCTGGATACTGTAGGTCACCCCTTCCGGGAAATACTTGGACAGTTCTTCCATTTTGTCGCGTACGGCCTGCATGGTGGCAATGGTATTTGCCGTCGCGGTCGGCAACAGGCCGAAACCGGAAATCGGGTTGCCGTTCAGGCGTGCGTATTTTTCATAGGTTCTGCCGCCCAGCTCGATACGTGCGACATCTTTCAGACGAACGACGGAGCCATCCGTATTGGCACGCAAAACGATGTTTTCAAATTCTTCCAGAGTTTGCAACTGGCCGTGCACATTGACATTGGCGGTAAACGGTTCGGTGCCGACATTGGGCGTACCGGCAACGTCACCCGATGTGACCACGGCGTTCTGGTTTTTGATGGCATTGGCGACATCGCCAGCTGTCAGGTTCAGACCTGTGAGCTTGATCGGGTCGATCCAGATGCGCATGGCTTTTTCGGTACCGAATACCGTGACGTCGCCGATACCCGGCAGACGCTTGATTTCGTAAAGGACGTTACGGTAAATGTAGTCACCGAGATCGATAGGCGTCATGCGTCCGTCAGTGGAGATCAGGGAAATGACCGCCATAAAGTTGTTTCGCGACTTGTTGATGGTGACGCCCTGTTGCATGACGGCGTCCGGCAAACGGGATTCAACGCGTTTTAGGCGGTTGAGTACGTCGACGGCTGCCAGTTCGACGTCGGTTTCCGGTGTGAAGGACAGGGTGATCTTGCCGGAACCGGTAGTACTTTCGGATTCAAAGTACTGAAGACCTGTTGCACCGTTCATTTCCAGCTCGATGATCTGGATGACGCTGTCTTCAATGGTTTTGGCGGTTGCACCCGGATAAGTCACGGATACGGTTACCTGCGGTGGTGCCACATCCGGATATTGCGAGACCGGCAGATTCATGATGGACAGAATGCCGCCCAGTGTAATGAAGATCGCAATTACCCATGCAAAAATGGGGCGGTCAATAAAAAACCTTGCCATAGGATATTCCTTCTTTTTGCCTATTCAGCCTTGGGCGCTGTCGCAGATGTCGCTGGTTGCCCGTTCTGTTGTGGCACAGGCGTTTGTTCTGCAGCGGGCGCTGCCGCTTCGGCAGTCTGTGCCGTTTCTTTGCCTGATGCAGTCATGTCGTTTCCGTTTTGGGCAGCAGCCGGCGGCTGAACAACGGGCGTGGCTTTCGGTTTGAGAGGATCTTCCCATGGAACGGCGCGCACCGGAGCGCCGGCCTTGATTTTTTGCAGACCTTCGACGACGACACGGTCACCTGCTTTCAGACCTTCCAGAACTTCCCATGAAGTGCCGACGGCCGCTCCGGTCTTGACCTTGCGGACTTCCACCTTGTCCTCATTGTTGAGCACCATGACGGTAGAACCGTCGTTGTCGCGCATGACGGCCTGTTGCGGAACGGTAATCGCATTTTCGTTGATTGCCTGTTGCATTCGCGCACGGACATACATACCGGGGAGTACCATGTTCTGAGGATTGGGGAACAGGGCGCGGATAGTCAGTTCGCCGGTGGTCGGATCGACAGTGATGTCGGAAAAGAGCAGTTTCCCGGTATGGTCGAAAATCGTGCCGTCTTCCATGACCATGGTTACTTTCAGCCCCGATTTGTCGGTATCCTTGAGAGTGCCTGCCTGCATCATCTGGCGCAGTTTGAGCATTTCAGCACTGGATTGCGTCAGGTTCAGGTAGATCGGGTCGATTTGCTGGATGGTTGCCAGAAGT
>CASETG010000085.1 GCA_949290765.1 Oxalobacter formigenes
TTCCAGCCAGCCCATTTCCGCCTGCGTGAAATACTGGTATTTGCCCCTGAGGTTTTCCGGCATGTCGAAATACTCGATGACCGGCGGCATGTCCATCGCGGCATAGACGGCATGCGCCAGATCGTTCCATGTCCGCGCACGCCCCGAACCGATATTGAGAATGCCGTTGACTTCGGGATGTTCCAGCAGCCAGTACAGGACGTTGACGCAATCTTTCACATACACGAAATCGCGGAACGATTCCCCGTCGCCGTACTGCGGGTTGTCCGACTTGAACAGACGGATCGGCAATCCCTTGCGGATATCGGCGAAGACCTTGCAGATCACGCTTTTCATGTCGCCCTTGTGGTATTCGTTCGGGCCATAGACGTTGAAGAACTTGACGCTGGCGATAGCGGACAAGCGTTTTTCGCGGTAGGCCCACATGTCGAAAAGCTGTTTGGACCAGCCGTAGGCATTGAGCGGCCTGAGCTTGAGCGCCGTTTCGATACTGTCGGAAAAGCCCATCGAACCGTCGCCGTAGGTGGCGGCGCTGCTGGCGTTGATGAAGCGCACGCCGCGTTCCATCGCGCGGCAGCAAAGCAGTTCGCTGTACTTGACGTTGTTTTCCATGAGGAAATCGACATTGCGCTCCGTCGTGGCGGAACAGGCGCCCATATGGATGATGCCGTCGATCTTGTAATGCAGGCGGTTGTCCTCCAGCATCTTGCGGAAGGTGTCCCGATGCAGATAATCGGTGAAACGGCGGTTGACCAGATTGTGCCATTTCTCGCTTGAAGCCAGATTGTCCACCACGATGATGTCGTCGATGCCCATCTGGTTCAGTTTCCAGACCATCGCGCTGCCGATGAAACCGGCGCCGCCCGTCACGATATACATGTCGATTCTCCCGTTTGTGTTCCGTTTGCGCGCCAGAACAACCCTTGCGCGTCCGGCATCACGCCTGCGCCTTGCCCTGCGCTCCGTGGTCGCCACATGGCGGCCCAACCTCCGAACCGGCATTTTAACCCTTTTTCGCCCTGTCATCGCTTCATTTTCCGTATGCCGGGAAGCGATTGCATGCCGGCATACGCCTGCGCCGCGTTCCGGTGCGGACAACTTGCATGCCATTTGACGCCGTCGCCTGCACCGATTTTCAAAATACGTTAATATGATGCTTCAAGGAAACATTTGAGGGCCTCGCCCGTCACGACAAGGAAAAAACCATGTTCAGAAAACTTGCATCCCGTTCCCTCGCCGTCGTATGCGGCGCCACGATTCTCGCGGCATCCGGCATGATGGGCGTCATGAATACCGCGCATGCCGAATATGTCGGCCCGAGCAAGGTCAAACAGTACAAGAACGTCGCCGAAATCCTCAGGGAACCGGTCGATGACACCTATGTCACCCTGCGCGGCAAAATCATCATGCAGCTGACCGACAAGATGTACCAGTTCACCGACGGTTCCGGCGTCATCAACGCCAAGATCGGCATGAAAGAATTCGGCGGACAGCGCATCGATGCGAACACCCCTGTCGAAATCTGGGGCGACATCCATGACGACCCGCTCAGGAAAGACTTGCACATCGACGTCAAGCGCGTCACGATCGTCAAATGATTTCCACCGCACATCCCGCGCCACCGCTGCGGATGTGCCTGAACCGATTTTTTTAACGACAACGCTATTATCAAAGGAGAAAACATGCTCAAGAAAATCGCAGCCAGCCTGCTTGTCGCTTCCGGTGTCCTGTGCGCGGCCAGCTCCGCTCACGCCCAGTACACGGGCCCAAGCCAGGCCGTCGCCTACAAAAACGTTGCCGACATTCTGAAAAACCCTGTCGATGACGTCCGTGTCACCCTGCGCGGCAAGATCGTCAACCGTCTCTCCGACGACATGTACCAGTTCTCGGACGGTACCGGCATCATCAAGGTCGAAATCGATGAGGAAGATTTCGCCGGCCAGCGTGTGGACGCCAACACCCAGGTCGAAATCTGGGGCAAGATCGACAAGGATCTGATGCGTGATCCGGAAGTCGACGTCAAGCGTCTGACCGTCATCCGCTGATTTTCCACCCGCACGAACGGAACGGCCTTGCCGTTCCGTTTTTTCATATGGCGGGCCCATCCGCACCCCGTTGCGCCCCCCTGCCGTGCCGGCACGGCAAGAACCCGTAACAGGACGTTGCAAGCCCCCCGTTTTTCCGATACATTTCCGCTTTTGCGGTGCGCATCCATCCGACGCGGCATGGCGCGGCCCTGATCTGAAATCCCATCTGACGGACTATCGTGAGACCGACCCTATACTATGATGCACGCCTGAAAGGCGTTACCACAGCCGCCAACGGCGAAAAACGTCTGGCTATCGAATATCGCGGCAGGGAACTGTCGTTGCCCGCCGACACAGCCAATGCGCAGCACTGCGAAAAACGGCTGCACGCCGCCGGCGCGGACACCGGCGTCATCGGGCTGGCGCGGCTCATCCGCAAGAAAACGCAGGGCGGCAACCGTCCGCGCATGTTCTACCGCTTCGATATCTACGCCGACCAGAGCCTGCGCCGCGCATTCGAACTCGACGATTACGAATACATCGACAGCGACTACAACATCAATTGCATCGGCTGGCGAAACGACAAAAATCCCGACGGTTTTCTCGCGCCGCGGGGCATCATCCCGGGAGACGCCGGCCGCTTCGTCTCGGACAACACCGAAAAACACGTATTGGCCATCCCCTTTGAATTCATCGAACTGGCCACCCGCATGAAAACCGATCCGGAAAGCATCCTGAAACACTTCATCGCCGACGCCTGCCATCTGCAAAGCACGCCGGAACTGCCGCGTGCGGACGGATTCTCCAGCCGGGGCACGGAATCCACGCGCAAGGCGCACGACTATCTCCGGCAGGCATGGCGGCTCAAAAAAGACTTTTTCTGACCGGCGTCATCCGCCGCGCGCGCCGTCACATCGCGGTCACAACCGGCGTGATATAATAACGGAGGTTTCACCGCCAGACGTGCGGAAAAACGCGGCCGGTTCGTCCGGGCGCAAGGCACGTTCACCGGATGCAGGCGGACGTTTTCCGTTTCCATCCTTTCCTGTTGCGGCAACAGACCGCGCGCCCCTTTCGCTTCGCCTGCGAAAACGGTCCGGCGGTTTCACGTTGCGAAACATCCGCCCGGCAGGATGGCGGTGATGGACACTCTCACGCATCCAACGGTCAATCAGGCGTACCTGTCGAAACGATACAACCCGTTTTCATACCGCTGTCCGGTCAATCCGGCGCACACCCGTTTTCACGCGAAACGCAATCCCGCAAACCGCCCAGGCACGACTTGCCGCACGTTTTCGCGCGGGCACCGGAGCGAACCGGCACGGCAGACGGCGACATCCGCCGGACACGCACAACGCGCCGCAAAACGGCGCAAGCCAGAGGAACATCATGGTCAAAAGCAATTTTCATATCAGGGAACTGACATCGGCAGACCTGGACCAGTACAACGCCCTGTTGCGTTACGCCTTCCAGGTCACGGAAAAAAACCTTCAGGATTACGGCTGG